>CAYYPJ010000114.1:0-2599 GCA_964473495.1 uncultured Spirochaetales bacterium | reverse complement strand
TGTGGGCGTAAGGGTCATGTGAACTTTCACCTACCCCCCCCTCACGAAGCCGCCGCTGCTTGTCTCGGTGATAGTTCCCGGTGCTATGATGAATAAAGAAAATCTTCTACACGTTCGATAATGCGCTCAGTGTTATTCACGTATATTTGTGTTTGCGGAAGTGAAGCAATGACCACCTTCCCGTATCGCTTATTGATCACACGTGAATCCAGAAGGCACACCACTCCTCTATCTTCACTCGTACGCATCAATCTTCCAAACCCCTGTTTCAGCCTGATGATCGCATCCGGCAGGGCAAGCTCGAAGAATGAGTTCCTACCCTGCTGTTCAGCCATCAGTTTCTTCGCATAGAAGATAGGTTCTGTCGGGACACTGAAAGGAAGACGACAGACGATAAGCAGTCGAAGCGTATTCCCTGGAGCATCCACACCCTCCCAGAATGATTGTGTCGCAAATAGCACACTGTGTTCATCCTCGACGAACTCCCTCATGAGCTTATATCGATCCAAGTTTCCCTGCTTGAGTACATTGATCCCCATCTTCTCTACCTCTGCAGCTATCATCTGGTGCATCTCATGTAACATGGCATAGGAGGTGAACAAGATCAAAGCCCCTCCTTCGGTCGTCGAGATAAGTCGGCTTATCAGCTTCGCACTATATTCCATATACTCATGATATGCTGTCGGTTCCGGAGCATCTTTCGGGAGACACAACAGAACCCGATCACGGTAATTGAATGGTGACCCGATACTCTTTCTCACACAATCTCTGACAAGCCCCTCACCTATCCCTACCTTCTTCTCCCAGAAGTCAAATCGGTTCTGTACCGTCAGGGTAGCAGATGTGCAGATGACCGTCTTATACATATTGAAAAGTCCCTCACGGAACATATCAGCGAACTCGATAGGGGTGAGTTTCAAGGTAAGATGGGGGATCTGAGCATTACTCATCCATGAGTCGATCCAATAGACATGGGTCTCAGAGAGATCGAATGTGAGATAATGGCCCAGCAGTCTTTGTATAGACTCTATGCGATACTTCACCGAACCTGCCTCATAGAGCGGTATCTCAATCTCAGGGACTTCTTCACAGGAGTCAAGACATGCGATAAGTACCGTGAGAAACGATGAGAGTTGTGCAGAGAGCGTACTGCATGCATCAACGATCTTCTTATTTGCGAGAAACCGAGATCTTTCGATGAAATGTGACCCGCGTTTTGCCCCAATGAATGTATCGATCGCCGTATCACAGACATCAATAGCGACTTTCAGATCGGTCAGCTGCGTATAGATCTCATTGAAAGCCATAGGATCATCCGAGAAAGACCGTAGATCCTCCAAGAGTCCGCCGATCTTGCCTTTGCGTGTATGAGACAGCGTATAGATCATCGACAACATCCGCTTCGCATCGTAGGTCTCAGTAAAATAACTCGTTGCATTCTTTTCGATGTTATGAGCCTCGTCGATGACTAATCGAGTGAACGAAGGCAGTAGTATCGTGTGATCAGCATCTTCCTCATCTTGTCTCAGCATCATATCTGCGAACAGCAGATGATGATTGACTATGATGATCTGTGATTCAGCCGCTTGTTTTCGTGCCTGCATGACAAAACAGGAATTTCTATACTGGCATCTGTACCCCATACAGCTATTCCTATCCGAACAGACCCGACCCCATACCTGCGGTGATACAGGTGATGAGATATCAGCATGATCACCGCTTGTCGTCTGATTCACCCAGAGCATGAGCATCCCAAGTGTTTCAGAATCATGCTCTCCAAAAAGAGCGCGCTGTTCATATGCCTGATAGAGACGTCTCTTGCATATATAGTTGTTCCTGCCCTTCAGCACAGTCGTTCTTACCGGCATATGAAGTACATCCTGCAGAAACGGTATATCTTTCTCATAGAGTTGCTGCTGCAAGTGGATCGTTGATGTTGCGATGACAGCACGTTTCTCCTGATGATCCATACACCAGGAAAGGATAGGGACGAGGTAGGCGAAGGATTTACCGATACCGGTCCCTGCTTCGATGATACAGACCTGATCTTCTGCAAGGGCTCTTTCCACCATGTTGGCCATCGTTATCTGCCCTTCTCGATATTCATACTGTTCTTTTCTGCCGGCTATTGGTCCATCCCTGCCCAAGAGACCTTCTACGCTCGTATCATACATGTAATTGGTATTCCTGTATCTTTCGATGTAATGTCTTTCGCCCTATACCCAAGACTTCAGCAGTCTTCGACTTGTTACCCTTGCAATAGGCAAGGGTCGCTTTGATGATATCTTTCTCAGCATCATTGAGAGAGGCTCCTAACGGTATGGATATCTGGTCATCAGTGACTCCGTTACGTACATTCTGCGGAAGATCATCAAGGCCGATCGTATTCCCTTTACACATGACCACAGCACTCTCAATGCAGTTTCGCAACTCTCTTATATTCCCCGGCCAGGAGTATCGATACAGAAAAGACTGTGCTTTAGCAGTGAAGTCCTCGACAGATTTCCCGTTCTCTTCGTTGAACTCATCGAGGAATGCGGTCATAAGCAATGGGATATCATCTTTTCGCTCACGAAGCGGCGGTACTTCGATATTGACC
>CAYYPJ010000113.1:0-8185 GCA_964473495.1 uncultured Spirochaetales bacterium | reverse complement strand
CCAAGAGAACCTGAGTCGACTCAATGCATGGTTCTACTTTTGCGTTTATCGTAGGTTGAGGCACTGAAACCCTGAAGTCAATATATCAGAGCTTCAGCGGTGTTTTCATAAGTGCAAGGGGATATATACATTATTATTCATACAAGTGCTTGATCACATACAGTACATGAGACTTGTTTGATAGAGATTACTACGCAACTTGATTGAAAACATCAGCAATGTTTCACGTGAAACATTGCTGATGTTTTTATTTTGAAACAACAACGAGGGTTGGAGAAACAGTTTCTCTTAAATATCGTTCGACACCTTGCTTAAGCGTCATCTGAGACATAGGGCAACCTGCACAGGCCCCTGTAAGTTTAACTATTACTTCATCTCCAGAGAAACTGACAAATTCAATATCACCCCCATCGTTCTGAAGAGAGGGTCTGATATCTTGAATGGCTTTTTTTACTTTTTCTTCCATAGGTGACTCCTTGTGATCGAAAAATACAGGAAGAAATATCTTTGGTCAAGAAAAATATACTGACACACGAACACTTTTAAATTATACTTGACTACATGGTAGCAAAAAAAATTGTATTTGCAAATCAAAAAGGCGGTGTCGGGAAAACTACATCTTCTGTGAATTTAGGAGCATATTTAGCTGAACACGGGAAGAAAGTCTTGTTAATAGACTTTGATCCTCAGGGAAACATGACAAGTGCTGTTGGTGCTGATGATGAACTCAATGGGATCTATAATGTGATAAGCGGCAAAGTGTCGTTGTTTGAAGCAATACAACGAACTCCAATAGAGAACATGTTTGTTGTAGGGTCTAATATAAATCTGGCTGGTGCAAATGTAGAACTGGCAGCGATCGAAAACAATGAATTCTATTTGAAAAGACATTTGGGGCAAGTGCTTTATGACTGGGATTATATTATCATCGACTGTCCGCCGTCTTTGGGTATTCTTACTGTTAACGGTCTTGTTGCTGCAGATTATGTCATTGTTCCTTTACAATGTGAATATTTTGCATTAGAAGGGCTTAGTATGCTGATGAAGACAATCAAGAATATTCAGAAGAGTTTGAATCCCGATCTAAGTCTTTTAGGAATAGTGTTTACGATGTTTGACGTAAGAACAAGACTTGCGAATGATGTCGTAAAAGAAGTGAGAGAATATTTTAAGGGGAAAGTCTTTGACAGCTGTATACCAAGGAATGTTCGTCTTTCAGAGGCGCCATCACACGGCCTGCCTATAAATCTGTACGAACCCAGATGTGCCGGGGCAATAAGTTATGAAAAACTTGCTAGAGAGGTGATCGAGCGTGTCTAAACGAGGATTAGGGAAAGGGATCAGCTCCTTGATAGGTGATTATACATTCGAGGATATTGTTGGGGAAAGCAGCAAAACCGGAGAGAAGATTAAAAGGATCTCCCTTGAAAAGATCACATCGAATCAGGATCAGCCAAGAAAGAGTTTTGATATTGAAGCACTAAAAGAGCTTGCTCAGTCAATTACTGAACAGGGTGTTCTACAGCCGATCATAGTAGAAAAGAAGGGTGATGGTTATGTTGTAGTCGCTGGTGAGAGACGTTATAGAGCCACAAAACTTGCAGGTCTCAATGATATCCCTGTGATAATAAAAACGTTTACTGAGTGGCAGCGGCTAGAAGTAGCCTTGATAGAAAATATTCAGAGAGAGAATCTTAATACGATAGAAGAGGCAAAAGCGTATAGATATCTCCTGGACATATCAAAATTAAGTCAGGAAGAGTTGGGCTCAAGGATTGGAAAGAAACGATCGACGATCGCTAATAGTGTACGTCTGTTGAATCTACCGAAACAAATACAGAATTCATTGATCAGTAAAGCAATATCTGCAGGACATGCAAGAGCTCTCATGTCGATAGTAAATCCGGCAGAACAAACGATCCTTCATAACAGGATTATCATTGAACATCTGTCTGTTCGCCAATCTGAGATGATTGCACAGAATATGAACAAGGGACAACGAGCAGCAAACAAAAGAAGAAAAAAGAAACATTCACAAAGATCTTCTGAAATTGTCTCAGTGGAAGAGAAATTTCTTGATGCTTGCGGGGCAAAAGTGCATATTAAAGGGACACTAAAGAAGGGGTCGGTAGAAATATCTTTCTATTCTCCAGAGGATCTTGAAAGAATTTATACACTAATATCAAAGAGAGAGGATCTTTTCGAATAGATCCTGCATCAAAGGAAATTTAATGAAACAAGAATACAGCAATGGGATCTATTCACAAATATCTACAGACAAAGGGACGATAACGCTTGCATTGAAATATAAGAGAGCACCGATGACAGTTTCTAATTTCATTGGTTTAGCAGAAGGAGCCTTGAATCCTGATAATTCAGATAAGCCATTCTATGATGGGTTGGATTTTCATAGAGTCATTGCTGATTTTATGATTCAGGGTGGGTGTCCGAATGGCACAGGAACAGGAGGTCCCGGGTATTCTTTCCCGGATGAGTTTGATACATCATTACGACATGATACAGCTGGAGTCCTTTCAATGGCAAATAGTGGACCGAACAGCAATGGCAGCCAATTCTTCATCACACATACTGCTACCCCCTGGCTTGATGACAAACATACAGTCTTTGGACGTGTAATTGAAGGGATGAATGTAGTCAATGCGATAGAACAGGGTGATAAGATTAAGAAGATCGAGATCATTCGTATTGGTAAAGAAGCAGAGAACTTTCAGGTTACTAAAGAGTCTTTTACTGCCAGCATCATGGCTGCTCAGAAAGTCTTACAGGGGGAAAAGGATGATGATTCGGTTCAAGTGATCACTGAACTTGAGAAAAGATGGCCGGAAGCCGTTATTTCTAAGACAGGACTTAGACAGATTGTAGTAGAAACAGGGGAAGGAGATACCAGCCCGAAATTTGGAGAAACTGTCACAGTACATTATACCGGGAGTCTCCTGAACGGGAAGGTCTTCGACAGTTCGATAAAACGCGGTACACCGGCACAGTTTGCTATTGGACAAGTCATCGAAGGATGGAATGAAGCTCTTCAGCAAATGAAGAAGGGAGAAAAACGTCTGTTGATTATTCCTCCTGAGCTAGGATATGGCGAACGTGGATATCCTGGAGTCATACCTCCAAATAGTTTTCTCATCTTTGAAGTGGAACTCATCGATTTCTGATATGCCTATGGTAAAAAAGAAAGCTAAGCAGATCTATAGCTGTACTGCATGTGGGCATCATGAATCAAAATGGCTGGGACGCTGTCCCTCCTGTGGTGCATGGAATACCTTTGTAGAACAGACGATCTCTTTAGGGGAGAAAGGTTCACAAAAAATAAAGACTCCTCTCGTAGAAACTGTCCTGCTTGGAGATGTCTCCGCTAAAGGAACAAAACGTATTTCTTCCGGGATATCCGAGTTGGATAGAGTCCTTGGCGGCGGGATCATGCCGGGTAGTGCAATCCTTCTTGGAGGAGAACCTGGTATAGGAAAGTCGACTTTGATGCTTCAATTGCTCAGTAGTTCTTCAATATCACCAGCTCTCTATATATCAGGAGAAGAATCTCCTGTGCAGATTAGAATGAGGGCTGATCGGTTACATCTTCAGTTGGGGCAGATGGAACTTTTACATGATACGAATCTCGAACATATAGAACAGGTTATTCGGAAGAAAACGCCTGGAATAATTGTCATAGATTCGATTCAGACGCTCTATAGCGAGGAGATCGGACCTGTCCCCGGATCTGCCAGCCAGATAAGGTATACCTGCATGGAGCTCATAGATTGGGCAAAACGGTATGGTTCTGCCATCTTCTTTATTGGACATGTGACAAAAGACGGTTTGATAGCTGGACCAAAAATCATTGAGCATATGGTGGATACTGTTATAAACTTTGAACAGGCTGTTACCGGCGTACGTATTATTCGGGCAAGTAAGAATAGATTTGGATCGGTCGACGAGATAGGTGTTTTTACTATGGATCAGATCGGGCTCGTCCCAGTCCCTGATGCAGCTGCATTCTTTTTGGGACAACGAGAGGAGATCGTCCCTGCCGGAAGTATTGCTGCTGCGGTTTTCGGAGGATCGCGGACCTTCATGGTAGAGATCCAGGCACTCACGGTTCCGGCAAAAAGCGGGTACAGCAGAGTCTATTCAGATAAGATAGATACAGCTAGAGTATCACGGGTCTCTGCTGTATTGGAGAAACACCTTGGTCTTTCTTTTTCTTCCTGTGATATGTATGTGAATGTTGCCGGAGGGATTCGCTTGAATGAGGTAGGGATTGAGTTGCCGCTTGCCCTTGCATTATATTCTGCTCTTACCGGAAAGAGGTTGTCGGGGAATATGCTGGCAGTCGGAGAGTTGAGCCTCGCCGGAGAGATTCGCCGTGTGCAGCATCTTGAGAAACGAGTGAAGACTGCTTCAGAGATGGGGTTCTTGTCAATGATCGGTCCAGCTATTGATACAACAAAACATTGTGTGCATCAAAAGAAAGGAGCAATGGATCTGATTCTTTGCCGAACGATAAACGACGTCATCTCGGTATTAACCTAGTAGGGATAGGAGAAAAGGGAATGCGACGAACGTCCCGATAGTACTTCCAACACTTGTGAGAAAGAATACAATCAGCACATGAGTGACTCTGTTTTTATAAAACCCTTTAATAGAGAGTATATCCTCATTAACATGCTCAAAATCAGATACTCTTGGTTTTCTTATATTCGCTTCAATTACACCAACGACGATGCCGACTCCTATAGTTGGATTTAGTGAAGTGAATGGAGCTAATAAGAACGACAGCAAGATTGTGAGGGGATGTGCAAGGGCTATTATCGCACCAATACCTGAAAGACCACCATTGACTAAAAACCAGTAGACAAACATCTTGTATCCCTGATTCCATCCCGCATTGATGAAACCGTAGGCAAGCAGCCCAATAACAATTGCAGGAATGACCCACGGGATAATCTTGTTAAAACAAGAGGGCTTTGGAGTGGTCATGAGTTCAGAGACATCAGTAGACAGATTTCCTGAAGCAAGTCGTTCAAGAGTTTCTGCAATCCCCTGGGCATGTCCGGCCCCAACGGCAGCTACGATCTTTTTACCCGGTGCTTCAAAGATCTTTGTCGCAAGGTATTGATCTCGTTCATCAATCAAAACTTCTTTGACAGCAGGGAGTTCCTTTGCCAGTTCTTCCATCATACCACTAAGAGCACTGCGTTCTTTAAGTGCCTCAATGTCTTCCTTGGTAAGCTTTTCACGTGAGAATGCTGAGGATATAAGAACCCCAAGCATCTTTATCTTGTTCCATAAAGAGGATTTTTTCCATGCCCGAAGGAGAGTTGTCTGAATATCTCGATCACAAAGTGAATAAGGGATATTCTCGGCTTTTGCCGCAAGTGCCGCTATCTTCATCTCTTCGCCAGGGGCCACCCCCATCTGCACTCCCATTCTCTTTTGGAATGAAGAAAGAGCGAGATTGGCTAGAAGGAAGAAACCTTGTCTCTTCTTCAAGATGCTCTGTATGTTCACATTTTCCCAGGATTGGCCTTCCATCATGGTTTTGTATCGTCCAGGGTCGAGTTCCAGGCAGACACGGTCAGGAGCTTCGTTGTGGATAAAGTCTTCTACTTCTTTGACGCTGTCAGAAGAGACATGAGCAGTCCCTATAAGATAGATCTCCCTGTCCTTGAGGGGTATCCTAGTCAATGTGTCACTGATATGTTCTATCATCCTCTGCTCCTTAGTGTGATGCAGACAACTATACCCTTGAATAAGAAAAGGCTCAAGAGTATGTTGCTAAAGTGTAGAGTATCGGATACATTCTCCATATGGGAACTATCACAGAACTTTTGACTCTCTTTGTATTTTTAGCAGCAGGTATGGTCTTTGGTATGAAAATGATACCGACAGCCTGGTCTTCAATAACAAATACCGCATTGAATGTGTGCCTCTATATGCTTCTTTTTTTTATGGGGGTAAGGACTGGCCTTATCGCTAATGTTGCTGATGAGCTCACAATGATCGGTCAGCTGGCTTTCTTATTCGCCACTGTCACCGTAATCGGTAGTGCCTTCTTCGTGATACTTATGGGAAGACTGTTTCATATGAAAGATGATCGATATGACGGGGCCCTTAAAACGCCAGACCGCGAGCAGTATAATGAACATGGATCTAGAAATGGGACATTCTCTCATCTCAAAGAACCGCTTCGTCTATTGTTCTTTGCCCTTGCAGGGGCTTCTTTAGCTGCTTTGACACCTTGGTTTTTCTGGTTCACAGACTCTGTCACGAATATCATGGTCTATCTGCTGTTGTTCCTTGTCGGGATTCAGCTGGTTCAGAGTAATACCGACATGATCAGTGTCTTAAAAGATCCTACCTCATTGCTGTTGCCTTTCGGTACAATCATCGGAACGTTAGCCGCATCCTGTTTGATACCACTGGTGACCAATATAAATATCCATGAATCGCTCGCTATAGCATCAGGATTTGGCTGGTACTCTCTTTCCGGTGTCCTGATCACGGATTTGGGAGATCCGGTACTTGGTTCGGTTGCATTCTTAAGCAATCTGTTTCGAGAAAGTATAGCTTTTTTGGTCATCCCTCTCTTGGCAAGTTATGGAAAACCCCATGCAGCAATCAGTATTGGGGGCGCGACGAGTATGGATGTGACGCTGCCTGTCATTAAGAAGAGCTGTGGTACGGAATATGTCCCGCTATCTATTGCTCATGGCAGCATGCTGACTATTGTTGTCCCTTTTCTTGTCCCTCTGTTCTACACCTGGGGATAAAACATGATTACTTCAACAGTATCAAAATCTGGAATACATAGAAATCAGTCTCTTTTATACCTCGCAGTATCACCTCATCAGAAGCTGGTATAAGCCCTCTTGCATCTAATGTATTTATACCATACTGCAGGGCACTTCTAATCCCGTCTTCTGAGGAATCGGGAAACTGGTAAAAGAAGTATGAACCTTCTGAGATTTCCCGTGTATGAAAGGATCCAATGTCCAGTGATTGTTCTGTAGGCCCTGCACCGATCGCTAGACTATTACCTATAGTATGAAAGATGTTCTCTCTTCTGGTAAAAATAGCGATTTCATCATCATTCAGTGATACTCCATGCCCTTCTGCTGCATGTTTCAGCCGGTACAGTCCGCTTTCAGGGGTGAATAATGTGGAAGTATCTGATATACATATATAGTGAATCGTTTGGAATAGATGTAATCTCATAGTTTTCATAATAAGGATAGTAGTGAATTTAACGGATAAGGTACAGTACACACTAAAGAAAAGTCATAAAAGAAAGACGATAGCCATACGTGTTATGCCTTATGGAGAGGTAGAGGTACTGGCTCCCTTCTGGTGCAGCCGTATAGAGATAGACAAAATTGTCAGAGAACGTATCGAATGGATTCTTAAAACTCAAAGGCGATATAAGACCTATCCGAAGGCCGCACAGCATACCTATATGAATAGAGACAGCTTTTACCTGTATGGGAAAAGAAAAAAACTTGAACTCGCAGTAGATTCAACCTTTTCAATATCTGTTTTTGACGATGTTCTGAAACTTACTATGACTCCCCGTATGTATGATGGAGCCGCAGGAAGTCGAAGGACCTATTGCAGGAAGAAAATAATACAATGGTATAAGAATAAAGCGGAATTGATGATCACAGAGCGTGTTTCCCATTGGTGCAGTATCTATCCGGAATTGGCTGCGGAGCATATATCCACAGACCAACTGACGATTCGTCATATGAAACGCAGATGGGGAAGTTGTGATAAGGCTGGCCGGTTGACGTTTAACTGTACTACTATCTGTGCACCGCGAGAGTTGATCGATTATGTCATCATACATGAACTATGCCACAGAAAAGAGTTCAACCATGGTAGAGTGTTCTATCAAATGATGGATAAATATATTCCGAATCATAAAGATTTGCAGGAGGAGATGAGGCGTTGTACTGGATTATGGGTTCTGTGATTCGTAGATTAAAGAAAAGAGATATCACTATGAAAGCAATTGAAATAAGTTCCGATATCTATAATATTTGTGCAAATATCGGGAGTTGTGATCTTTTTTGAAGGTATTTAGCCTATTCCTCAGGGAATATCGTTTGACTCTTATGTAGTGAAGGGTGAAAAGATTGTCTTTATAGATATGGTGAAAGACTGG
>CAYYPJ010000112.1:0-8240 GCA_964473495.1 uncultured Spirochaetales bacterium | reverse complement strand
TATTTCTTACGTTCCACCATTCTGGAGTCTCTTGTCAAGAATCCATTGGTTCTAAGGACTTTGATATTATTGGCATCATAATGCGCAAGAGCACGAGCAATCCCATGTCGGCAGGCACCAGCCTGCCCGGAGGGGCCACCGCCCTTGACATTGATGACAATATCAAACTTGGTCAATACATCAGTCGCAGTCATGGGCTGTTTTACCACATAGACAAAACTGGGATTACCAAAGTATTCTTCTACCGTCTGATCATTTATCTTGATCTGACCATTTCCCTCTCTAAGATAGACTCTAGCGATTGCAGTCTTTCTTCTTCCTGTTCCTAGTGCAAGGTTTACATTATTCACCACTGTTTTGCTCCTGAACCTTAGATTTCAACTTTGATAGGTTGTTGGGCTGCATGTGGATGATCTGCGCCCGCATAGACATTTAAATTAGTAAAGAGTGTTCTTCCTAATCTACCTTTTGGCAACATACCTCTAACCGCATGTTCCATGGGGAACACTGGTTTTCTCTTGACCATGTCTTCATAGACTTCAGCAGTCAATCCGCTAGGATAACCTGAATGTCGGTAATAGATCTTCTTCGTCTCTTTACCGCCAGTCAACTCTGCCTTCTCGGCATTGATGATAATGACATAGTCACCAAGATCCTGATGAGGAGCAAACTCAGGTTTATTCTTTCCCCGTAAGATCTTTGCAGCTTCTACAGCTACACGTCCCAGACGTTTTCCCTCAGCATCTATAAGATACCACTTCTTCACAACGTCTTTTGGTTTAACAAATATTGTTTTCATATCTTCTACCCTATTATATAAATAGCATTCATTCAGTATTAAGCGGTGTATCTTTTCATATTTACCGCCTATTGTCAATAAGCTCAAAGGAATAGTATGATGTTTTATTCAGACATCTTACGACCATCAATGAACAACCCCATTTCCTCCTGCCGATCACGACTCACTTGATTTCTGTATCAACTGTCAGTATCTTCTCTCTATGAAGATACACATTGATACAGCTAAGTGTGCCGGATGCGGTCAATGTCACCATATAGCTCCTACACTCTTTTATCTAGACGGTTATCACGCGAGAACCCTCCCCGGGTATGAACAACTCATCGATGAAGATGAACTGCTTCAGTACAGACTTATAGAGACCCTAACGACATGTCCTGCCGATGCTATCACCCTGGAGATTGACGAGACTGACCAGCAGAATACTGATACTGCCATCTCTTTCACCTACCTCAAAGATCAGCATGGCTGATGCCCTGGATACCGACTCTCCTCAGCCCCCATTCACCGATCGGACGAATTGCAGGACTCCCTTGATCTCTCCCTCAGAGAACTCTCTGGGAATGATGATCGGAAAGTTCGCCCCTGGAGGCAGTAAGACCCCCTGTTCCAGAGCCTTCTTAAAGACCTCAATATAGACAGCCGGTTCCAGTCGAGTGTTAATATACGACCCCCGTCTATCCCACTCCAGCACATCAATAAGACGCTGGAACTCTGACCCATATCCGACATTGCTGTGCATCGTGCGAATCAACGCTGACAGCGTCTTGATGAGTGCATCAATCAGGAACGGAGAAAGCAGATCAGATGCAGGCATCCTTTTAAGGATATCCATATTGCGCACACAAACCACATGAGGAGCAAAACTTCCCGGGAAAGGAAAAATTGGTAGAAGCAAGTCCGGCTTAACCTGCTGCTCCGGTATGAAAGGGCGCCAATACATCAGTCGTTCATCTACCGTATCGGTCATCGCAGGGTCAAGGATATGACTCCCTCGTACCCGCTTACCCAATACCATGGACAACGCCTCCAAAGTCCGTTCTCTATTCGCATACATGCGAAACACTGAATAGTCAGTGAACATGAGTCTTAAAATCTTTTCAAGTCTTCCCCCATAGATTGAGGGATATTCTGCAAGCAATCCGCGAGAGATCGTCGATTTCATCGTTTGTGATAATCCCGGCGGACGATGACCGAGGATAGCACGCCCGTTATTCTGATACAGATCTATATACCGCTGTCCGGTCTTATCATACAGTCTGTACCCGCGTGCCCGAACAATGATCGGCATAACATAGGCATCTTGGCTCACTGATTTTTCCATACTGTTATCTTATCAATCCTTTGCAATTTTCTCAAGCGGTGCATACTTCGGAATAAATTTCATTTTCTTCCCTGTCTCAAACCAGACCGTGACCACTTCTCGTCCATTCTCAATCTTCGATGTGACAATATTCCCCGTACCATAGGCATCATGAAAGACCCTGTCACCGGGGCTGAACACACTCTGCTGTGCAGGTTTCATGCGATCATCAGTCACACGCTGTGCGAATGAAGATCGATTATATCCTGTATGGTTCCCGACCGGGACAGCTGCGGATGCCGCTTTTAGAGGATCTCCTCCGGAAGCTGAGACTATATGTGAGAACTCAAAAGGAACCTTCCCCTTTATAGTCACATACTCCATCGGAAGCTCCTTGAGGAATCGAGAGGGAAGCTGATACTTTGTCTGTCCCCAGATAGACCGACGCCTGCAGGCAGTGAAGTAGAGGTCATCCCTTGCCCGTGTAATACTGACATAGAAAATCCTTCTTTCTTCTTCTATATCATCATCACTCTCACTGGCTCTTCCGGGAAAGAGTCCCTCTTCCATTCCTGATATGATCACACGGTCAAATTCAAGTCCTTTTGTGTTGTGCATCGTGATCAGGGTCACCCCCGGCTGCATCGAAGGATCACGAGCACCTACCGTCGTAGGATCGAGTTCCAGAGTTTCCATAAAACTGACAAGGCCCTTTTTCCCCCGGTGATAGACAGAGACAGCATTGACCAGTTCTTCAAGATTGTTCAATTTTTGTGTCGATGCCAGCAAGTCCTGCTGTTGGTAGTACGTGATCAAGCCGAACTCTTTCAGGGTATCCTGGGTAAAGTCTGTAAGATCTTCGGTATCCAGCTTCTTCATGGCTCGGTCATAGCAGACCAAGAATCCGACAGCACCCTTCTTTGCCTTCCCCTTCAACGCAGTTTCCACGGCATCTTTGAGTCCTGCCACACAATCACCGGATCTCTGCGATGCACACAAGAGGATCGCATCGAGAGATGCAGGTCCGATCCCGCGAACCGGTTTATTGATGATCCGTCTGAAAGAGACCTCATCGAAAGGATTCAGGAAGATGGAGAACAGTGCAAGTGCATCTTTGATCTCTTCTCTCTCATAGAACTTCAATGCACCTACGATCTTATATGGTATCTTCATTCGCATGAAGACCGTCTCAAATGCGGCTGACTGAGCATTGGTACGATACAGGATAGCTGTACCATCATACCGATGATCCCTATTCACCAGTTTTGCACAAAAATAGGCTTCTGCAAACTGATCATCAAAGAATAAAAGAGAGGCTTTTGCTCCTTTCTTACGGTCGGTTCGCAGCACTTTCTCATGTCTTCCAGTATTATTTTTCACGACTTCCGTAGCGATCGCCAGGATATTCCCGGTAGACCGATAGTTCTGTTCCAACTTGATCACCTTCGTCCCGGGAAAATGATCACCAAAGGTCAGGATATTCTGTAATTCCGCACCTCTGAAACGATAGATAGACTGGTCATCATCACCGACGACACAGATAAAGGCCCCCTTCTCATAGAGCTGCTGCAGTAACTTGTATTGGGCGACATTCGAATCCTGATACTCATCAACAAGAAGTACCCTAAAGCGTGCACACACCCGTCTTCGAATATCGGGGTTATCACGAAGCAGTTCTACCGATCGCATAATCAGATCACCAAAATCGACATTACCTATGGAACGCAGCTTCTCCTCATAGGACCGATACATCTGAGGAAGTCGTGAATTCATACTGATACGGCTCAGATCATCATCAGGGGTAAGACAGTAGTCCTTAGCCCTACTGATGAGCCGTGCAAAAGGTCTGAGCTCTTTTCGCTTATAGTCCGGGTAGAGACTGTGCAGAACGGTCACTGCATCTTCATCATCATAAATAGTGAAATGATCTGCAAGTCCCACATGTGAAGCATATCGTCGAAGGAGCCATGCCCCGAAAGCATGGAAGGTTCTGATCATCACATCCCGGGAACCATCTGCCATATGGTCAAGACGCTCCCTCATCTCTTTTGCGGCTTTGTTGGTAAAAGTCACTGCTATGATCGAATGAGGATCACATTTCAGCTCGGTGATGAAGTATGCGATCTTTGTCGTTATCACACGAGTCTTCCCGGACCCTGCCCCTGCAAGGACCAATAGAGGTGCAGTGTGTTCCAACACCGCTTCCCTCTGTTCGGGATTCAATGCACTCAGGAGGTCTTCTGGTTTCTCTATCATCACATAACACCTTTCTGTGTTCTTCTCCCCGCTGTCATTCCAGTAACGGGGACAGCCTCTAGATCAACACCGACAACACGTGTGATCCTGCAGCGAAGTCGTTCCCCCGGTTCCCCGTGATCAGAAAGTACTACGGTTAACCCATCGACTTCAGGAGCCTGTGCGGCTATTCGCCCAATCAACAGTTCTTCGCCGCTGACACGCTCTTCTATGAGAACATCGACTTCTCTATCCACCCATCGCTGAAGACGCTCTTCAGTGATTCGCTCCTGCAACTCTTCTAAACGTGGTTTGAATGATTCTGCTTCACCAATAACTCTCTCATGTTCCTCGTTGCTCCGATCTCCGTAAGCAGGAGTCCCTTCCTCGAGAGAGTAGATAAAACAGCCTGCCCAATCAAGTTCGGCATCTTCAACGAACTTCATCAACTCTTCTCTGGAAGCATCATTCTCATTGAGGAACCCCAGCAAAAAGGTTGAACGAATCACCGCATCAGGAAGTTCCTTACGGATAGATGCCAGCAGATTCAGATACCCCTCAGCAGAACCTTTTCTCCCCATACTCTTCAGGACGGGTACTGCTGCATGCTGAAACGGAATATCAAAATAGGGAAGGATCTTCTCACGTCTCTTCACCAATCCCGGTAATTCCAGAGGAAAGTCATCCGGGTGAATATAGAGCAGCCGTATAACGAAATCACCGGGAAGCAGCGAGAGGGTATCCAATAGTTCCATGAACTCGGATGAACCTCGATCACTTCCAAATGCTGCTAGATCCTGAGCAATAAGATTGATCTCATAGACTCCTGTTTGAATGAGTTCCTCTACTTCTGCAACAATGTTCTCCTGCCGTCTACTGCGCAGGCTCCCTCTAATAAGGGGGATCGCACAATAGCGGCATCGGTGATCACACCCTTCTGAGATCTTCACATAGGCAGACCCCGGATACGAGAGTAATCTCTTACGCTGCATATAATCCCGCTTTGACAGATCCGGATAATCAGGGAAACAGCTGACCCTCTCCCCTTCCATGATATCCTGTGCGACTGTGGTGATATAGGACAGATCTTTATTGCCGAAAAATCCATCAACTTCAGGGAATTCTTCATCCATCTCTTTCCCATACCGCTCTGCAAGACATCCGGTCATAACTATCTTCGCTTCAGGATATGCCGCACGCAGAGAAAAGACTGAATTGATAGACTCTTCTCTCGCAGGTTCAATGAATCCGCAG
This sequence comes from uncultured Spirochaetales bacterium, assembly GCA_964473495.1. Taxonomy (GTDB): domain Bacteria; phylum Spirochaetota; class Spirochaetia; order CAKZLE01; family CAKZLE01; genus JAIPFY01. The sequence continues at coordinate 2,649 of CAYYPJ010000112.1, read as the reverse complement.
GTATTGACAAGTATGAGATCCGCTTTCTGTGGATCCTCAGTATAGGACCATGCACCAGTTGACTGGAGTATATCCAACATGATCTCGGCATCTACCTGATTCTTTGCACAGCCGAGATCTTCTATATAGAATCTTTTCATACAGCATCTTCTCTGATTGTCCGACATTGGTCAATATCATACAGGTGATAGGAACAAAAGATGTAAAAAGCATTCTACACTATCACCTCTCATACTATAGTTATTCAGTGATGCCGCACCGTTCTCACCTTATCATACTACATGACTAGAAGACGGCTCATGGAAATCTGGAATTTCGGATAAGAAAAGAATGTTGATATTAATCTAGATATGTATTACTATCGTTGGGTTAATTATAATGCTATACAAAATATTATACGAGGATAGTCTATGACAAAATACATCATTAGACGCCTGTTCGGTATGATACCAACACTCTTGGTTATCATCACACTTAGCTTTTTTATTATGAGAATAGCCCCAGGAGGCCCATTCGATACCGAGAGAGCTTTACCAGAACAAGTGCTAAAGAACATCGAGGCAAAATACCACCTTGATGAGCCTGTACTAGTACAATATGGACGATATTTATTTGACGTTGCCAGAGGAGACTTGGGACCGTCATATCGATATCAGGACCATGATGTGAATTTCTATATTTTTTCCAGCCTTCCGAATTCTATCTTATTAGGGTCCATTGCCTTTGGAATCGCCCTCATATTTGGTATCTCTGCCGGTATTCTCTCAGCTATCCGACAAAACACCTGGATTGATTACTTGTCTATGTCGTTTGCGGTGGCGGGAATATCTGTCCCGCTGTTCGTTATTGGTCCAGTACTTCAATATATTTTCGCTATGAATCTTGGATGGCTGCCGACATCCGGCTGGATAGACAGTGACTATGGGTATATGACACTGATCATGCCGGCTCTCACCCTGTCCTTCTCCTATTTTGCGAATATCGCACGTCTGACGCGTTCAAGTATGCTTGATACTTTACGAAGCGACTATATACGAACGGCAAAGGCAAAAGGACTAAAGAGCTCTGTCATTCTCTTCAAGCATACCCTAAAAGGTGCCATGCTACCGGTCGTCAGTTATTTAGGACCTGCTTTTGCAGGTATCATCACCGGGTCGGTCGTTGTGGAACAGATATTCCGCGTCCCGGGACTTGGGAAGTTCTTTGTGCAGTCCTCCTTTAATCGTGACTATACATTAATCATGGGTGTTGTTATCGTCTATTCAGTGATTCTGATCTTTATGAATTTCTTCGTCGATATCATCTATTCGTATCTAGACCCGAGAATATCATATAAATAGGAGTCACCATTGACAATCTTTAAGAAAAACAAAGCGACTCTGACTAATCAATTCAATCAAGAGCTGCAGGGTAACAGTCTCGGGAAAGATGCCTGGAGACGTTTAAAACAGAACAAGATGGCAGTGATCAGCATATTTGTTGTAATAATCTATGCTTTTCTTTCTCTGTTTGCATCAGTATTACCAATATATTCCTATAAGCATATCATCCTTGACCATCAGCATCTTCGACCGTCGCTGACACACACTGCCGGTGATTTGATGATCGAAAAAAAGAAAAAAGAGATCTACTTCATGGCTTTTAAGAATGGACGTGTGGATATATCTGATGAGGAACAAGCAAAAGTAGCTGAAATGACTCCAAATGAGAAGTGGAACTACTTCTATAAACTCGGTGAATCAGGAGCCATTCCGTTAACTGCTCAAGAGCAGCGGTCATTGGATCGAATGCAGAAAAAGATAGATACAGAGCTTATGTTCGATATCAAGAACATCTATTACCAGAATGAAAATGGTAAAAAGATTGATATAGAGAAGCTCAGTCCCCAGCAGCTTACCAATATCTATTCAGTACTCACTGGATATACCATTGATGACATCACAAAACAGGGTGCGAAAGAGGTTAGACTCCAAGTGACCAACCAAACGAAAGTAAAAAACAGTGATGCCGCAGATGATGATATGGAACGAATCGTCGCTGAGGCCCTTGATAATCTTACCGAAAAGCAGATTGAGCAGCATTTGGTTCTGAACCTCTTAAGTAAGATTGAGGATCAAGTAGAAGGCTATGCTAAAGATGATCTTCAATCAATCGTAAAAGAGGGAACCAGAGAATTTCCGCTGACCACGACCGTTATCGTCAACAACCAGATCACAGCAACAGTCAAAGCCTCAAAGAAACATGACAGAAGATACTTCCTAGGCACTGATTACTCTGGCCGTGATATGCTCTCAAGAATCATCTACGGCGGACAGGTCTCAATCGCTATCGGCTTCATCGGTACTCTCACCAGTGTATTCATCGGTATCATGGTTGGGTCGATCGCAGGATATTTCGGAGGAAAAATCGATTACATCCTGATGCGAATAGTGGATGTCATCTACGGTCTGCCATATATGCTGCTTGTTATTATTCTGATGGCAGTCTTTGGGCGAAACATCCTTAATCTCTTTTTTGCTCTAGCAATCGTCAGCTGGTTAACCGTAGCAAGAATGGTTCGCGGGCAGATCATATCATTGAAGAACTCAGAATTTATCGAAGCTGCCCGTTCCATGGGTGCTTCACCACTGCACATCATCCTTAGACACC
>CAYYPJ010000111.1:0-8272 GCA_964473495.1 uncultured Spirochaetales bacterium | reverse complement strand
ATTGACCATCAATCCCATAACACAAAAGAAAATAGGAACGAAAAAATCATACAGACCCTTTATCTGTTCTCGAATCTCATGAGCGACATCTGTCTGAGAGAATGAAAGACCCGTTATATAAGCTCCTATGATCATTGCCAGTTCAACCATCTCGGATAACCCTGCCAATATCAAAGCGAACCCGAGGGAGGCCCCTACGATAAGATCCAATGATTCAAAGTACTTCAACCGTTTTGTTATATGCGGTGCGATGATAATACCTAATATCGTGCAAACAAGCCAAAAGCCAATGGCCTTCAATGCAACACCACCAATAACACCCCATTGAACATCCCCTCCTGCAGCAGCGACACTCGTCATGCCAACAACGATAGAGAGGAGGACGATGCTCAACACATCATCCAAGACTGCAGCAGCTAAGATGGTAACCCCTTCAGGGGTAGAGAGTTTCCTCTTCTCACTCAATATCCTTGCGGAGATCCCTACCGATGTGGCAGTAGCTATTGTACCAAGAAAGAGTGCTGTCGGATCCATGATCGAAGTGACTGCAGGATTAAGTAGTACGGTAATCCCACTTCCAAGCAGAAAGGAGACGACTATTCCCCCCAGCCCCACTATTGATCCTTTTGCAGAAAACTTGAGAAAAGTCTTCAAATCCGTCTCTAACCCAGAAACAAACAGCAAAACGACCGAGCCGACTGTCGCCATCCCATACAACTCCGGTGTCACCGGTATAGTCTCGCCGGTAAGTGCGAATAGGGGACCTCCAAGCATCGGTATCGGTATGGCTCCGAGAAGGTAGGGACCAATCAGCATTCCCCCTACGAGCTCACCCAATACCTGAGGTTGTTTAAGTTTTCGCATAAATACCCAACCGAGAGAACGTGTAGCAAGTACGATGATACCCAACTGTAACACAAGGATCAACATCTTATGTTTCATAACTCAATCCTTTGCATGGCCAAGATATCATTGAGATGTTTCAGAAACCGAACCTTCTATGTAACTTCTTTTCTCAAACGCCAAATACCTCAAGGACCTCTTCAGCAGTTTTTGAAGCAAGAATCCTGGCTCTTGCATCTCTTTCCTTTACAACCCTACTGATTTCAGCAAGGAACTGCACATGCGGACCTACTCGATCAATGGGAGAAAGCGTCATAATAAAGATTGAACTGGGTTCCCCGTCTAGAGCAGCAAAATCAATACCCTCACGTTTGATTCCGACACAAGCAATTAACTCATGTACCGATCTAGTCTTAGCATGAGGAATCGCAACCCCGAATTGGATTCCTGTGGACATCTTCCTCTCTCTAGCGAGCAACTGCTGCAGGGTATTCTCACGATCACTGACTTCCCCGGTTTTTATAAGAATATCGAGAAGTTCTTCAATGATCTCCTGTTTTGTTGTTCCTTTTAAGTTCATCTCAATGGCATCTGTTGTCAGAACATGCTTTAGCTTCATAATAGACTAAATCTATCACGATGAGATTGTTTCATCAAGCAGAGATCACACTCGAATATGACTATGACAGTTGATATTTTCTCTATTACAAAGTACCCTACAGTCAGACATCAAGTATAATAGATTATCTGTTTCAAGGAGTCATGCCCATGAAAGGATTAATAATCGCCGCCGGTTATGGTACACGTTTTCTCCCTGTCACAAAGACCATTCCCAAAGAGATGTTACCAATCATCAATAAACCATCAATCAGCTTCATTGTAGAAGAGTTCATCTCCTCCGGCATTACAGATATAGTCCTGATGACTTCACGTCGAAAGAAGAGTCTTGATGATTTCTTTGATCGTGAGATTGAACTTGAGGCCCTCTTCACCCGAGAGGGGGATAAAGAAAAACTCAAAGCCATAAAACCTTATGATATCAAGTTGACTACCATCCGTCAGAAAACTATGAGGGGAACGGGGCACGCCATCCTGCAAGCTAGACAAGCTATCGGTAATGAACCATTTGTCGTCGCCTATCCTGACGACCTTCACATAGGGAAGATACCGCTCACACAACAACTCATCACCGTATATGAGAAAACAGGATGCTCAGTCATGGCAGCAATACACAATCCGCCAAATCTTGAACGATATGGTGTCCTTGCTCTAGCTGAAGACAATCTTCATGTCTCTGGTATTATAGAGAAACCCACACCCGGTACAGAACCCAGTCAGGAAGCAACCATTGGACGCTATCTCTACACCCCTGAAATATTCACATACCTGCAAGAAGGCTGGGAGAGGCATACAGAGGGAGAATACTATCATATCTATGCATTGCAGTGTCTTATGGATCAGGGGAAGGTCGTCTATACCCCTGTGGAGGGAACACGGCTCGATACGGGTACACCTGAGGGATATCTTCGTGCAATAGTGAACTTTGCTAAGAGAGATCCTTCTCTTCGTGTCGTCATAGAAGACGAATTAAAGCATATCTAACATATATTGGCAGAGTTATCTTGCTATCTTAAATGCATCTTCGACTTTTCGGAATCAGTATAGAGCTGTGCCAAGACCTGCTGAAGCTGTACCGGATGCGGGATATACAGAGAAAGAGCTTTGATACCCTCAAGACCGGACAAAACAGCAGAAGATTCAGGACCAGCACAGCCCTAAGCACCAACGAGAGACTCTTTATCCAGTCCCTGTCACTGATTCTCAGGCAGCTATATCGAATACACCATGATCAACAAGAATCTGTATGCAAAGTTTCCTACACGAGAACACCTGCTTAAAGCCCTTATTTCAATCCGCTAAGGAGCGGATTATCACAGAGATCCTTGGTTCTCAGTTGGATATATTTGAAGCCTTCACCATACAGATATCCGAAGCATACAAGCCGGACAGCAGAAGAAAGAAGACCAAAAAAACAACGTCGAAAGCTGCTAAATCAAAGCGAATAACGTAGTAGTAAAATCCTCTGCAGAACTCAGGCTATTATATTATAATAAATTAGATCAAATTATGGTTACAAGAACGGGAGATATAAGACTACTATAGCAGTAATCTATTCACAAGAGTCTTTGATCACTATCCGCATAGAGTCGTGACATACGTAAAGATTCTTCGGCTTCAGCTTCTTTGCCTCGTTTCTCTGCACCTGATGCATAGATCATATACTTTCTTGAGAGTTCCTGACGGGCTAATCGATGATGCTCATGTGTCGCATGATTTAGAAACCAACTACTATCCACCAACTCCTGTAATGCTCTTATGCGAAATATCTCAATCTGTCCATACTTCTCTGAGAGCTGATTTCCATGACCGGCACGTTTGATGATCAGTGGTTCATCAATATACGATACCCTATGACAGGCCGTCACACGAAGCCATAATTCATAATCTTCAGCTATCTCAAGATACTCCCGAAACCCGCCTAATGATTCAAAGAGACTTTTCTTCATCATCACCGTAGAAGGACCGATCATACACTTCCGCAGAGCATCAACAAACACGTCCCCCTCTCTGTTATGCTTCAACTTCCGTTGACTGATAATCCTGTCACACCTTTTCCATGTCTCTCGAGTGTGCACAAGTACCGTTTCTGCATCTGATTCACATAGCTGAATCTGTTTTCCCAGTTTCTCAGGGACCCAAATATCATCAGAATCAAGAAAGGCAATGTATGTACCAAAGGCTCTTGCAACTCCATGATTACGGACCAGACCGGGATAACCGGTATGACCTATTCGAAAATACTTGATCTCAGGATAGAGGGAAGGAACCTGCGGAGTCTCATCGGTAGATCCGTCATCAATAACAACGATCTCATAGGCAGTATAGGTCTGACTGTATACTGATTCAATCGCCTCACACAGCAGAGGAAATCTATTGTATGTCGGGATTATCACAGAAACCATAACACATATCATATTTCAGATTTACCATTGAATCAATCGCAATCACTGGAAGTTTATATCCGGCAGGAGGAACTTATGAAACAATGTTCAACGAAGAGAAAGAGTAACCGACTTCGAGATGGAGGCATAGTTATCGTATGCTTCAGTTTAATTCTCATATTAACGAGTTGTCAAACCCCGCAGCAAACAGCTGATCTACACCTATGTCTAGAACACTATGACCGTGGATCGAAGACAATCATGCCTGCTATCCCTCTGACCATAGCATACTACGAACTAGAAGGAACTGGCCCCGATGCGAACACGTTTACTATCTCATCAACCGATTCCCAAGTCACTATTCCACAACTCCTGGTAGGGGATTGGCATATAGTAGTCATAGGATATTCTAACGACGACGTTGGTATATTCTCAGGAGAAAGCATCATCTCATTGACCAATTCAGAACAGAGCGGAATGGTTTATCTGGATGAATTCTATGGGAAAGGCAGTGCTTCTGTCACCATCAATTGGGACGAAAGTCAAACGATCTCCCCGGAAATCCACACGTTCGTTAAGCTGCGCGGATCAACTGCTGACCCAACAGAGTTGACAGCTGTCTCATCAGGCGATGGGACTTGTACCTATGCCCTTACTGATTATGCATCAGGGGTATATATACTGACATCGAAACTCTATTCCGACAATACCATTGTTTCAGGGAATGCAGAGGTCGTTCGCATCATTGATGATCACATATCCACAGGAGCCATTACCTTGGAGTTCAATGATTTGAGTATGGGGATGGATGTCTCAATTATTGATGAGAATGCCTCGCCGATCTCGGGGAATATAACAGGGATTCCATTGACTGTCACTGCTGATACTCCTATCGAGGTCACATTCACCCCCTCACAAGAATCTATTCAGACCGGCCTAACGTGTAAATGGTATATCAATGGTGAGTTTCAGATTGAGGGTAATCCCGCGACGATCACCCCTCCATTGGGGAAACAGCGGTTGGATGTACTTGTATCAGCTGCTAATCCCGGAAGTACCGGTTCTGCATATCAGAACATAAATGTTGTCGATCAAATAGTTTCAGGATCACTATTTCTCTACAGGTCCTATACCGCTGAGGATAATCAGGATTTTCTCATCGACGGTGTGTCTGATTTAGCAGTATTATCTGATGGGTTAATTATCGCAACCGGACATAATAATGACGCAATACAGACATACCGGGTTGAACAGGAGCAGCTAGCGATAAAACAAACAATCACATTGGATGATACCACCCTCATCGATGGTGCCTCGCAACTCGCCGTATCAGGGGATTCCCACTATATTGCAGCTTTCTCTGATAATTCAAAGACTATATCGATCTTTACTCACACGCAGGGAACCGATGCGATAGCATTATGCCAAACGATTCTTGAAGCAGGGGAGAATACAAATGGTTCATACCAGTTCTCTACTATCGGAGGAATGGCATTTACCGGAAATGGCAGTACCTTGTTCATAGCGGATCGTACAACAAATCAGATCATAGAATTCAATCTCTCCGGAAGTACCTACACATTCACTCACAGCTATACATTCAGTTCTGATCCGGAATTGCTCAATATCAAATCACTTGCGATTGGATATAATGATAGTGTCCTAGCCGCTGCAGCCTATGATACGAACTCATTACACTGTTTCACGATTGGTGATCCTGATCTAATAGAACACTATGCATTAAGCTTTGATTCAGGAAATATATCAGGACTCTCTCAGTTACACCAGATTGCATTCATTACTAATGATTCCTTCATCACGTTATCAAAGGATAGCATATGTGAATTCTCTCTCACTTACTCACCCCTTGGGGTCCCTGATCTTGAACAAGAATCACGATTAAAAGAGGATACACATATTCCGGTAGCATTCAGTCCTAAAGATATCATTGCGAACAACACTGCCGAAGATGTCTATGTTGTCACTTCTACAGGGAAGGGTATCGTGACATTCAATAACAATTGCACAGAGCATCTACTATCCTATGGCTCATTCACTTCTACAGATACTGTTACTCCTGATAGATGTGAGATCACCGATGATAATCAATTTCTCATTGTAGGATCATCAACTGATGATACGCTGCTACTCTATAAGTTTGCACTATAAGCGGTCACAATACCGGAATATCCTGGAGCACACCTGGCTCCAGGATGCGCACATGCCTGCCATCGATCAACTTCACCCCCTCATCTGCCGTACAAGAAAGTTCTCATGACAATGAAGATCGGCCTACCCCAAATGATTCTGCCATTTTCTCTCTTGTGTAAGGGATGAAAAACTCCTTGCGATTATACTGATCCCGCATTCGCAGCAAATAATCAGCGATTTTCTGTCTTAGACCCACCAGACCGGTTAATCTGACTTTTTCAGCGAGAAAAACCAACTTCGAGCCACTTCACTGAGATACTTCTGAAGTATATAGGTGTTCTTCTGATACAGGGCAAGTACTCCGACCTTTTTGATTATCACTATACACACATCATTATCAGCCTCTATCGCAACCGAAAGATAATTCATAGGAGAAAAAAGTACTTCTGCAGCAATAGGAAGAGCTTATGGCACTATCTCAGGGTGAGTTGAGTACAAGTTCTTATGAGTATTCTGGAAAGACCATGCTTGTGAGAACGCTTTCTGCTCCGGATCCCATAGCCGCCCCGATACCGTATGATCTGTCCCTTTGTATAGGTTCTTCAGGTAAATGAGATTATCCGTCAGAATGCTAGAGAACTCATCGCAGGTAAAAGTTGAGAACAACGGACACTGGATTGACTCAATATATGTCAGCCGCTACAATAACTCCGCAGCAAGTTCAGCCAATTCACTTCGTTCTGATTTGGCCAGCGTCACATGCCCAAATAACTTCTGGCCCTTAAAAGACTCAACAAGATAAGTCAAACCATTTGAATCACTATCAAGATAGGGGCTGTCTATCTGATAGGGATCCCCTGTCAGCACTACCTTTGTATTCTTTCCGGCACGACTGACTATGGTCTTGATCTCATGGGGGGAAAGATTCTGAGCCTCATCAACAAGGATGAACTGCTTCGGAAGGGATCTGCCCCTAATGTAGGTTATTGCTTCAATCTCTATTTTATTGCTCTTCAGAATAGTCTCTATACTCTTAAACTCAGATCGTGTATTCTGCGTAACGATCAACTCCATATTGTCATAGAGCGGTTTCATCCAATTCGACAATTTTTCCTCTTTATTCCCGGGGAGAAATCCAATATCTTTCCCCATTGGCATAATTGGTCGAGTTGCAAGCATACGATTGTATGCCTTATCATCAAAGATCTTGCGAAATCCTGCTGCCAGAGCCAGCAATGTCTTACCGGTTCCTGCTTTTCCAACTAGGGTCACAAGCGATATCGAATCATCAAGCAGAAGATCAAAAGCTATTTGCTGCTGCGTATTCAACGGGTGAATACCCGAGACCCCCTCATTAAACTCTTTCACATATCTGAGCATCTCTAGATCTCCATCGTATTTCCCTACTACAGAGTCTTCACTGGAATCACTTATGGCTAAACAGACGTACTGATTATGCAATAGATGATTATGCCAAGGCATACTTCCATCCCTCTTGAAAACCTCGGCATCCTTCGCAGATATATTCGCTTCAACATATCCTGCATAGAGTGTAGACATCGATGCTTTCTGCATCTCATAATCTACGGTATGAAGTCCTAAAGCTCGAGCTTTAACACGTGCATTAATATCCTTCGACACAAAGAACACATTTCTATCACCCTGTTTTTGCAAACTCAGGGCACACAGTATGATCTTATTATCATACTTATCACGTGCCAATTCCGGTGCTATGGTAGTATCATACTGCATTGCCACTCGAAGGATCGACCCGTTCTCGATCTTCACTCCTTTTGAAAGATCCCCTCTCTTTGCACGTTCCTCAATAAATCTGATCGCATGCCGTGCATTTCTCCCACGTTCATCTGAGAAAGTCTTTAATTTATCCAACTCTTCCAAAACCCAAAGTGGAATGATAATCTCACTCTCTTTGAACGAGAGGATTGCATCATGTCTGTGAATAAATACATTGGTATCGATGATAAAGGTTTTTTGATATTTCTGATTATGTGCCATCATATAGCCTCCGCATATATACTATATCAAACATTTCCTGGTACAGGTAAAAAAATAGCCACTTTTCTCAAAAGTGACTACTATCCTTGTATCTATAAGAATCTACTTATTTCTTATAGGGGAATCTTTTGTGATACGATGTGTGCAGCAGGTGATGTGATTTCTCACTTAGCGGTGCACCGAGAAACTCTTTATAGACTTGTTTAATCTCCGGGTTATCGTGGGAGCATCGTACTTTCGAGTTGGCATCATCTGCATAC
>CAYYPJ010000110.1:5697-8330 GCA_964473495.1 uncultured Spirochaetales bacterium | reverse complement strand
TTAGTATACTCTGTACATATTATAATCTCAATAAGAACTGATTATTTTTACTACCTCAGAAAAACAGTGTTTATCTCTGTCGCTGTATTCTTCGGTAAACAACATCGCAGACTTCCTCAAGTTCTTTTTGTGCAAATGATCAACTAGCGTTGGCTAGAGAGAAATATGCAGTACTCACTTTCTCTGGACATATTGGGAAAGAATCTCCATAATAGCCGTATGAATAACGACTTTCGTTCCTACATCAAGGGAATCCTTATTATTTTTTTTTGTTGGTTCATTCTGGGGTCTACAGCATCAAGACTTGCCGTATCTCTGATTCCTGAGAGTTACTCGTATAGATTATTTATCACCATGAATATTCAATCACTCTTTATGTTCATCGGGATTCTTCTATCACTTCGGTATGTCCTTAACTGGGATCTCCGTTCATTCATAAGTGAGTCACGGGTATTCCATCATAGAGAATCACTGGCCATAGCGTTTCTTTGGCTCGCCCTCTTCACAGTCACCACGATCATTGAGGGAAATCTGGATCCGGAGAGAATCCTCCGCGGCAGTGATTGGATCACCTGGATGAGATTTCTTCCTATTGTACTCCTGCTTACCCCGATACAGACAACAGCAGAAGAACTTTTCTTTCGTACCTATCTTGCACGCTGGGCACAATCAGCCGGGATGAAGAGCAGTCTGATCATCGCTCTTTCCGGGATCATCTTCTTAGCTGTCCATCTGCTTAATCCGGAAATCGCTCTCTACCATTCTGACCCGTTCATCTATATCTATTATGCAGTATTTGGATCATGTATGATGGGTATTGGCCTGTTTGATCACAGTTTTGAGATACCAATCATCATTCACCTGATGAATAATCTCTTCACCCTGCTCATAATCAATTATCACGGATCGGTACTCACTTCTCCGGCTCTCTTCTATGCGAAAGATGCAAGCCCATTGGCATCAACGATTAGCATACTCATCGGTTCTGCAGGAACCTGTCTTTTGATTAGAAAGCCTACTGACCCGCATAAGACTTCGCGTTGAGACAATCTTCAAATAGATTCAGGTGGAAGTAACTATCAAGATAACGGGCAACACCATCCTTATCGTTATCGAGTGCACGGTAGTTCGTAGAAACTTTGACTTCATCACTTGCATTATTCATTACCACTCCGACCTTGACGGATGTGAGCATCGGGATATCATTATGCCCATCACCGAAGGCCATCGTATGCGCCATGTCGATGCCTGCATCATCCAGTACCATTTCCAGGGCCTGTCGTTTGCAGGCCTGTCCGTCCATCATCTCATAGAAAGTCGGAAGAGAGAAGCATTGATTCAGACGCCTACCGAATTCAGCTTCAAGCTGCTTTGCCAACTCCAGGATACCATCTGTATCTTGACTCACATACATCATCTTTGTCATATGTAATGGTTCTATCGTATCAAAGTTCACGAGACTGCCATGGAATCCTATATGTCTCTCATAGTTTTCGACTTCTTCATTGTGAGATTCAAATAGCAGCTCTTCATTACGAAATCCCTGTGTATGAAAGCCGTGTGCCCTTCCAAGATCTATGATCCTCTGTGATATCTCATCATCAAGCAGACAGCTGTGCAGTATCTTCCCGCTGTGTCCATTGAAGATAGCAGCACCATTGTAACAGATCACAGGAGATGAGATATCCAATTGCTTCTTGTAGATACTCATGGCTTGAAAACTTCGCCCTGTCGCTATGATTGGAAGAATACCGCGATCTCTGAGAAGCTGTACTGCAGTGATCACAGCCGGAGAGAGATCTCCATTCGAATCAAGGAGAGTCCCATCCAGATCGAATGCAACAGCTTTAATATCACAATACTTCTCATCATTCTGTTGTATACCCATACTACTACCACCTCAGGTCTCGACATGATTCCTGAGGGGACTCTATCACTAATCAGATGAACTTACAATAATGTCTCCTACGGCATTCTGGTATCGATCAACTTCTGGAGGGTTCCCTTGAATACCGAGAATTCCATATCATTGGCTTCACACACTTCACGAATCACATCACTTTCTGATGAAACGGTGGCACCCAAGGCCTCCTCTATAAGGTCAAGAGGGACTCCCGATGCAAGAATATCCGCAAAGGTACTCTTTCCCTGGATAGTGAGGATCATACCATCATCGACGGGTGTCTCCACTTCCGAGCTTACCTGAGCAGATGGAAGAGCCAGTGTTGTGGTATCGACCGACCGATCACGAATAAGCATTTCATATTCTGGCTGTGAGATCAAAGTATTCTCAAAGAGTAGTTCCAATCCACGTTTCGGAAGGATTGTAGATACTTCCGGTTCATAAGGATACCCAAGATAGAGAGAAACAAGCCAGCGCACACTATCTGTACCTAATTCGCTGGTGCTGCCTGCCAAAGCTTCCCTGAAGGTTTCCTCCACATCTTTTGTTTTGAATTCTTCTGCTTTCGCAGAATCAAATCCATAGGATTGAGCGATGAACTCGGCAGGAACCAGAAAGTTCTCTTCGATGTCACCAAAGCTATAGGATCCTCGAATATCGGCAGGATCAAATGCTCCTGCGAATATTCCATCATTGATCCTTCTTGGGGTCTTTGATCCTTGGGTACTCC
>CAYYPJ010000110.1:0-5687 GCA_964473495.1 uncultured Spirochaetales bacterium | reverse complement strand
CCACCAACCGGTCAGCATCGTGAAGTATATCCCGCCAAAGACAACAACAAGTATGATGATTGCCAGATACTTTGTCTGTATAGCCGCCTTCGGTGCAGCAGTCCTCTGTTTCGCACCATATGTTATTTCCATATCCACGGTGTGCTCTACCGGACATGCTACTTCCGAAGTACATTGCATACACGAAATACACTGAGGATCTTTTACGATGCCGCTCGTAGAGACTTCTATACCCATAGGACATGCCCGATCGCATGCTTTACAGTTGATGCAGCTCTTACTCACTCGTCGAATGGAAAAGATCCTAAAGAAATTGGTGAGCCCGAGAAGGGCACCATAGGGGCAGGCATATCTGCAGAAGGGGCGTTCCACAACCAGAGAGAGTGCTATCACCACTCCCAGTGTGATAAGTCCGGTAAGAGCGACTTCTCCAGTCCAGAAATTGAACAAGGCATAGTAGGGATCATAATCGGCAAAGATCAGGCGAGCACTCACGGCAGTCATGATAACAACCCACACCAACACCCCGTAGCGAAGGTATCTCAGGAGCTTATCCACTTTCTTCGGGATAGTCTTTCCAAACCGCCGCTTGAATACACGACGGCCGACAGCAGAGACCCACCTCTGAAAAGTCCCGAACGGGCAGACCCATCCGCAGAAAACCGGGCCGAAAAATACAGCCAATAGTATGACCAAAAGAGATAAGATCACTGAAGATTCATGAATCTTTTGTACAAACCCACCTGTGGTAACAAGCTCATACAGGGTGAGGACCCCACCGAATGGGCATATAGCATGCAGTGAAGCTCCTGATATAAGCGGTATCGTAATACCTGCCTCAGCTAGCGAGTGGGCAAGTACTATTATCGCCACAAGAATAAAGAAAAAACTTTGTACCACTCCCCTCATCCGATTCACAGTGAATCTATTCTTCATCATTACCTCCCTATTGCTCTATGATACATATGAGTATATCAATAGAAGCATAAGAAACCAAATTGAGAATCCTTAACCTTCCCCAAGCACTATGTTCTGTTTGTGCAGTGCATGAGCGATTCTTTTGTATCTCTCCCATATATCTTTTCAGCTGTTTCCCTTGATTATCATGGAGACGCACGATATCGTTGATATATACAAGGAGGCGCATATGCCGGTATTTGTGAATAGAACACTCAATCTAAAGAAGATCAAGATGATTGGATTTGATATGGACTACACTCTTGTAGGATACCACACTGAACGATTTGAACAGTTAGTCTATACACTTGCAAAGAAGCGGCTCATCACATCCTACGCTTATCCTGAAGAGATCAACAAACTCACCTTTGATTTTGATCGTGCTATCGTAGGGTTGGTCATTGACCTGCGAAACGGTTATATGCTGCAGCTTAGCCGTTATAACAAAGTAAAACTCTCCTATAACGGACTGGATGTCGTACCCTTCAGGCTTCAGAACAAAATCTATAAGAATATGCCTATCGATCTCAAAGACTCGAACTTCAAAAGTCTCTATACAGCATTTGCTATCTCAAAAGGGATCCTCTTCTCGCAACTTGTCCAGTTAAAAAAAGAGGGAACAGAACTGCCGGATTTCTCAGAGATGCTAGCGACTATTAGTTCGGCAATAGATCAGATCCATCAAGACGGATCTCTTAAAGGTATTGTGCGAAAAGACCTAAAAACCTATATAAAGAAAAATCCCGTAGTAGCAAAACTACTTGAACGCTACAAGGATTACCATAAGCAGTTGATGATCATTACCAATTCTGACTACTCGTATACTCGTACACTTCTCGATTACACGATTACTCCCTATCTAAAACATCACAGCAGTTGGCAGGATCTCTTTGATATTGTCATAACATTCGCAGATAAACCCCAGTTCTTCGAACGAAACAATCGTTTTCTTCGCATAGATCCAAAGACCGGGTTGATGAAGAACCACGAGGGAAAGATAACCCCCGGGATCTATCAGGGCGGATGCTCCAGCAGATTACAACGGGATCTTAGTCTTGAGGGAAATGAGATTCTCTATCTTGGAGACCATATCTACGGGGATGTCGTATCGATCAAAAAGACCTGTAATTGGAGGACAGCACTCGTTATCGCAGATCTTGAACGTGAGATGAGAGGGCTCCGGGAATCTCATGCAGTACAGCAGCGCATCAATGAACTCATGAGGGAAAAAGGCATCTTAGAGCAGGAGATAAACCAAATAGATATCGAACGCTATGAAAAGGGACACCCTGCTTACCGGTCAATGGACACCTTCTTCAGAAAGACAGACAAGATCAACAGGGAGATATCACAACTGCTTGGGGAGTATTTGACCTACTTCAACCCCCACTGGGGAGAGATCCTTCGTGCTGGATCTGAGGAAAGCTGGTATGCTGACCAGGTAGAACGGTATGCCTGTATCTATATGACCGAAGTCTCAGATTTGTATGATTATTCGCCGCGTATCTATTTTAGACCGATCAAACGGATCATGCCGCATGAACTTGCCGTTGAAGCCTCATTGTGACAGCAGGGAATCAGCGACTTGATAGCTTACGCCGCTTACAGAACTCCAAGAGCGCTACCGCTTTATCACTGGTTGAGACGATAACGCTCTCAATATAGCGGGGAGGGGAAAGAGTCTTCGGGAACATATGCTTTACGATGATATCCTCCTCACGTTTGCTGACGGTAAAGTACTTTGAGGCATTCGCATAGGCAATATAGGGATGTTCTCTTCCATGCAGTCTTCGAGATGGATCTTGTGCCTTCCTTGTTCTCCAGTCGTAGAGAAAGAAATCATGAAGAAGTCCACCGCGTGCAGCAGCACTATAATTGAAGCTAAAGATCTTAGCGATACTATATGAGACATATGAGACCTTTCGAACATGATCATAGATAGGCCCGTTATGATGATCGAACTCTTTCAGCTTCATGAATTCTTTATGAAACATAATATCATGGACTATGAACATGTACTCTCTTTTTGAGGGACGCAGCATACTAAAAGATGTAGTCTCTGAACGTACCATCATATAATGGATGTGAATGGCAAGTAACAGCACTATAAAACCCGGCAGAACAAACACTTCCCCTGAACCGATCCATGAGAATATATACTTTATTTCTGAAAGTGATTGGATCACAACAACTGATGCTATGATGACGAGGAGTAAGAACAGACGTTTGATGTGATGCAGGTCCCATGATTGAAACCAATCATTTATTATAGGTTTTTTCAAGAACATACTCCATCTGCACCGAATATACTGCTCTTTCAGGGTACCGTCAATAGATGATTGTCTATCTTCTTATTTCAACAGCTTTCGAATAGTCATACCAAGTTTCCCAATGGTATAGGGCTTTTGAAAAAAACTTGTGACACCAAGGGAGATAGCCTCTTTCACCCGTGCTGATTCTGCATACCCGCTTATGATTATGGTCTTTATATGCGGCACCAACTTTTGTATAGCTTTATAGGTATCAAGACCATCAAGCCCCGGCATGATCATATCGAGAATGAGGATATCAGGAATATACCCCGAACGGATAAGTTCAATTGCCGAATTGCCGCTGGACGCACTCTCTACCTCATAGCCCAACTTCTGCAGGATCCGGACTGCCACCATCCTCTGGGTATCCATATCATCAACAATAAGGATGTGTTCCCCCGCACCCTTTAATTCTTCTACCTCTTCATTGGATTCTTTCTCTTCCAGCACTTCCCGTGTTGCAGGCAGCTGTATAGTAAATGTCGTTCCTTTATTAATCTCACTTTTAACAGATATGTTCCCATGATGATCCTTCACAGTCCCCCATACAATAGTCATTCCCAATCCTGTTCCACTTTGTCCCATTGCCTTCTTTGTATAGAAGGGTTCATAGATGTGGTCAATATCTGCATCACTCAGGCCAATACCAGTATCAGAGATCTTCAGTTCTATGAGATCTCCGACGCACTGCTGATCACCACCAGGATAGGGTGTATCACGATAACTATTCTTTGCACTGATGGTGACAATCCCCTGATCTTTATGAGCTTCATAGGCGTTCATCAACAAGTTCATGATAGCCTTTCGTATATGAACACGAGATCCTTGAATAGAGAATAGACCATGCTGGAGGTCCTGCACTAGCTGCACAGATGGATGCATCTCTTTGATACGATCGATCTCTGGAGACTCAAGAAGAGCAATGATGATCCTACGAACATCGAGAACTTCTTTTGCCGAAGCACTTCTCCTGGAAAGTGTCAGAAGATCCTGTACAATGTAACTGGCTTCTAATCCTGAATTCTTGATCAACTCCAATGATTCTCTCAATGGATCATCAGCATCCATATCCAGCAACAGCATATCAGGGTAACTGACCACACCGACTAACACATTGTTCAGATCGTGGGCGACTCCGCCGGCAAGCATCCCTAGTGATTCCAGACGCTTTGCCCGAGCAAGTTTCTCCTCAAGCAGTTTCTTTTGATGATATGCAGCTTTGAGTTCTGAGATATCAGTAATGGTAACAAGCACCCGTGATAGTCCGTACTTCTTTCGATTGATCACCGCCATGGTAAGAATTAAGAATCCAATTCCCCCTTTCTCATTCTGGTTTTGCATCTTCTGTTCAAAGAAATCATCTCCCCCTGTAATAGCCAGGATCTGCTTGATAAAATCATCATAGGAGGCTTCTACCACGAGAGCGTCAAGGGTTCGATAGAATTCCTGACCGTGAGGGAGCCCATAGAGGTCGCAGGCAGCGTAATTCACACCACGTATGGTTATTGAGCAGGTAATCTCTTTGACAATCTCTCTGTGTTGATGAAGATAGGCCTGCATATCACCTACCTCTTCACGGTATAACCGATCTATGATGACCTCTGCTGCTGAAAAGTCTTCATCAAAAAGAGGATTAGGGAAACTGTCCAACATCTCTACGAAACGAAGTCGCTCATCTTCGGCATAGCTGCATGAAGAGGATAACGCTGAGAACTCCTTGAGGATATCAGCAACAAGAATCTGCATTTCAGGGGCTGCGGAACTTGTGTATTCCTGAAAGGTCAAGAGTTTCTCTTGCAGTTTCTTTATACGCTGAAGCATATTCTTTCCACTCCCCTACATTCTTATCAAGACAAGATACTATTCAAGTCGTATCAGTATACCACAGAGGACCATACCTGTCGAAAACAAATTCTCATATGGAACCTTGACAACACTTGATATATCTATTTATTCTTCCTTGAATCGAATCTACGGATTCCCGACCCTCCTTCCGATTGCTTTAGTGTCGAAGGTCCCACATAGACAGCCTCCTGAATATCGGTGATCCTAAATGAGTCAAAAACAGCCCCCGGCAGTCCATTCCCAGTATATGCGTGTTCTTAGAACACGCTATAGCATACCATCTCGTACAGCTAAAAAGATAGACTGCAGACAAGTCTCATTTTAGACAGCCCCTCATCTGTTGAGACTGGAAACAGTGCCACTACCGGTGCATCACGACCAGAATGCATTCCAGTACGATGTACAGGAGTTTCTTTCTCTGTCTCCATACCCGATGTCAGATATACTGCAGCAGTCTGTCCGGCAATTGTTGAACCCATGACGATCCTGAAGAAGTCGGGGGTCTCCAGGTCAAAGAACTCATCTACCACCATGGTGGAGAACCAGCCCATAAGTGCTCCTCCGAGTCCGCCG
>CAYYPJ010000109.1:0-8359 GCA_964473495.1 uncultured Spirochaetales bacterium | reverse complement strand
GGATATCATACATCAGAAGTGATTAATGAAGCTGCAGCTCTCATGGCTATGGAGATCACCGTACATGAGGTCGCACATATGATACATGGGCATCCGACAATATCAGAAGCATTTATGGAAGCTGCAGCTGATTGTGTTCATTCCTCCATGCATTTACCACCGCTTTAAGATTCTTATATTGTCTTGTATGTAAATAAAGAGTATGTTTTGAAGTGGAGTAATAACATGCAGAGAAGTAGAGATTTTCTTGTATCAATTGCAAGAAGATATTATATTGACGAAAGATCACAGCAGGAAATAGCCAATGAGTTTTCTTTATCACGGCCGACTGTATCAAATATTTTGAAGAAGTGTAAAGAAGTAGGTATTGTTGAGATCCGTATTCAAGATGGTTCACCAAGGTCAACAGCCCTCGGTAAGCAGCTTGAGAAGTATTATGGACTTAAGAAAGTTATCATAATCCCTTCGAGTGAGGATGGAGTTTCCCTCCTTAGTAGAATTGGGAAAGAAGCAGTTTCTTATACACATACCATATTACGAGATGGCCTGCAAATTGGTATAGCATGGGGAACCACTTTGTACCAAATGGTCCACCAGATGCCTGAGGAAAGAGTTCCTAACGCGAGTATTGTTCAGCTTATGGGAGGGTTTGGTGCTGCAAACCCTCAATATGATGGATCAGAATTAGCTCGAGAGCTCTCTAAACGATTTCATGCAAGTTACTATCCCCTTCAATGCCCTGTATTAGTCCAAAACAAAATAGTCAAGCAAATGCTGCTGAATGAACCGGGGATTGGAGAAGCTTTGGAAAAGACAAAGAGTTTAGATGTCGCTTTTGTTGGATTAAGTTCAAATGTCCCCGATGAGAGCTCTTTGGTACGTGCTGGATTCCTTTCATATGAGGAGGCCTGTGAAGTTCAGGCAGCGGGTGCAGTAGGGCACCTTTGCGGGTATAGTTATGACAAGGATGGGAATTGGATGGATATATCGTTGAACCAGCGAATCATAGGAATTGATTTCCATGACTTCATGAAGATACCTGAACGAGTTGGGATAGCCTGCGGTTTGAATAAAACTGAAGCTGTAAGAGCATCTCTGAAGGGTGGGCATTTGACGACACTTATTACTGATGAATCGATCGCTACACATTTAATCGATAAATGATCCGGATTTTCCTATACACAACATTCATGCCTGAAAGTATGAGATGATTCAACGATTAGGTGGTATATTCACTGCTCATAAGACTGTAGAGGATGTTGTCTCTATCTAGAAAAAGAGTACCTGAACTTAGTACTGAAAGAGCTGTGATGTTGGGAATGAGTTATAGACTCTAATAGCCGGTGGTTACTCCTA
Organism: uncultured Spirochaetales bacterium; assembly: GCA_964473495.1. Classification (GTDB taxonomy): domain Bacteria; phylum Spirochaetota; class Spirochaetia; order CAKZLE01; family CAKZLE01; genus JAIPFY01. The sequence goes on along the minus strand of CAYYPJ010000109.1, from coordinate 7,003 downwards.
TTCCGGCATCAACCCGTAAGTTTATGCCTGTGATCTTTGATGCCGCATCACTTGCCAGGAAGAGTGCCGCATCTGCCACATCTTCAGCACTGATCAAGGTATGTAGTGGTGAACTCTCAATATATCTTCTTGTCCCATCAGGCCATTCTTCAGTGATGTTTTCTCGATATATGACTCCCGGTGATATCCCGTTGACTCGAATGTCCAAAGGTCCCAGCTCTAGGGCTGAAGCTCTCATGAACTGCAGGAGGCCGCCTTTCATAGCTCCATACTGACTGTGCAGGATCGCCGGATTCTCAGCTTCGATTGAAAGGATGTGGATAATGGAACGCTGTTTCTTCTCTTTAGCCCTGCGAACCTGTTTTGCCATAGCTGATGTACAGAGGATTGGGGCATGAAGATCTATTGAAGTCATCCTGTCAAGGAATTCATCTGTGGTTTCCTCGATAGACTGAAGATCCTGAATACAGGCATTGTTGATGAGAATGTCGATACAGTCAACTTGTCCTTTGAGCGTCGAGAACATAGATATTATAGATCTGCTGTCTGAAAGGTCGGCTTCAAGCAGGTAACTTGGTTTATGGGATAACGTATCTATCCATGAAGAGTTTTCAGTATTCCAAGAATGAGCATGCAGATAGAGATTAGCCCCTTGTAAGGAGAAAGTAGAGGCTAATGCTCTGCCCACTAGACCGTTACTACCGGTAATAAGTACGTTCTTTCCTGTAAGATCACTATACATGACGCCTCCTGAATCTCTTACGGTTCCCATATCTTTGATGATATGTGGGTCTTGTGAATAATACAAGCACAGAATGTCTTCTGTTAGAGAGTTTTCTCACACATAGAGAAGAAGCTTTGCGCTCTCAGTGAAAACATGATAGACTCCCCGTATGGAAATAACAGGGCCTGAGAATCTTGTACTTTACAAAGAGAAACCGGCGATCGTGCGGGAAATCGGCACCAAGATAATGATAGAACTTCTCACAGGAAAACAGGTCAATGTACGGATAAAAGATGTGATCTTACTGCATCCGGGGCCTATAACCGATCTTGACCGATTATCAACCGAAGACGTTGATTCCGATGAGTTGGAGACAGCCTGTGAGATGTTGTACGGGGAAGAGACTACCATCCAAGAGTTTGCAGAACTGGCCTTCGGGGATTGGACTCCCCGTACTGCATGGGAAGTTGTTACCCTCTTACACGATGGACTCTATATCAGCGGTACTCCATGGACAATTACTGTCAGCACTGCTGAAGCTTATGCTGAGGAAAAGGAAAGACGTCAGGTTAAGATACAGCAGCAGCAGGCATGGTCTGAGTTCATTCAACGGGTAAAACATGGGAAAATAATAGAGGAAGATACAAAACGATTCTTTGATGTTGAGAATCTTGCATATGGTAAGAGTGGTTCCAGCAGGATACTAAAAGAGCTTGGGATCAAGGAAGATGAAGAACATGCACATGCCCTATTGTTGAAATTGGGGATTTGGAACGAATATATAGATCCATACATCTCAAGAATGGGCTGTTCTTTAGATTTAGAACATCATGCATGCGATGTACCCGGAGAGGAAGATAGAGTTGACCTGACACATCTTCAATCCTTCGCTATAGATGATGAGGGGAATAAAGATCCTGATGATGCGATCGGCATCGATGGAAACCGTATTTGGGTCCATATCGCAGATGTGGCCTCGGGCGTAAAACCGGGAACTCCTGCGGACAAAGATGCTGCAGAACAGGGAGCAACATTCTATCTTCCCGAGAAGGTAGTCCCTATGCTTCATGCAAGTGCAGTAGCTTTCTTTGGATTAGGACTGCAGCAGGTCTCCCCGGCATTGTCTTTTGGTGTGCTTCTTGGCGACGATGGCGATATTATTAATGTGAGAATATGCAGATCAAATGTATGTGTGACCCGGCTGACCTATAAACAGGCTCAAGAGCAGTTAAGAATATCGCCGCTCAAAGAGATCAATACAATGATGAGTCGTTATCATGATCATCGGAAAGCTGCCGGAGCTATTGAACTTTCATTGCCTGAAGTCAAGACCATGGTTGATGAGCACCATATAGTATCGATCGATCCAATCACCAGGTATCCTTCTCGTGATCTTGTGAGTAATGCGATGGTCATGGCGGGAGAAGCCGCTGCCCTTTTTGCTGCTGAACATCAGATACCTTTCCCCTACACAGTACAGGTGCCCCCTGAGGGGAAACTTCCTGACTCACCAACTCTTACCGAGATGTATGCCTTCAGAAGACATCTTCGCCCGAGTGAAGTCAGACTATCCCCCGATGTGCACGCAGGACTGGGGGTCTCATATTACAGTCGTGCGACAAGTCCGTTACGCCGATATGTCGATCTTCTTGTGCATCAGCAGCTTCGTTCATATCTTACAGGTGAAAAGCCTATGGATGAACAGGAACTGCTCTACAAAGCCAGTACAGCATCTGAACGGGCAAAGCAGATCCGTTTGTTGGAGCGAAAGGTGAATTACCACTGGAAGATGGTGTATCTTATGCAGCACAGAGACTGGAAGGGACGAGGTCTTGTTGTTGAGATTCGAAAGAGGGATTGTACTATTCTGATTCCCTCTTTGGCCATGGAAACCCGGATGCCCGTGATTCCTGAGATATCAGTGGGGGAAGAGATCAATCTAGGAATTGATGGAGTTGACATCGCATATGGTACAGTGCAGTTCTTAATTCTTTGATTCACCTGCTGCTTCCTTTATGGAGGTATATGGCAGAGTATGAATTAGCTTGATGGTAGTGGTGGTGAAACATGCATATGATAACAGAAAAGCAGTTGAGGAGTCTCAAACAATGGTTTGCTGATTATGTTCGACCATTTCGTGAGAACAGCGAGATAAAAGAGAATATCGAGTTGAAGATCGAGCACACACAGCGGGTGTGTGATGAGATGAGAATGATTGGTGAGGATCTCTCCCTTGATATCGGGGCTATGCGGTTTGCTGAGATCCTTGCACGTTTTCACGATATCGGTCGGTTTGAACAGTATCAACAGTATAAGACATTTGCCGATGCTTTGTCGGTCGATCATGCACGTTTTGGTGTCGATATTCTCCGGAAAGAGGGAGTATTGAACCTACTGAGGCCTGAAACGAGAGATCTTGCCTATACGTGTATATCATATCACAATAGAGCTTCACTTCCGAAGGACGATGACGAGGAGTGCCTGTTCTTTTCGCAAATGCTGCGTGATGCAGATAAACTTGACATCTGGCGTGTTGTCTTAGCCTATTATCAGCGGACCGATCGTAAAGAGAACAAAGCCCTGCAATTAGGTCTCCCGGATACACCCGGTATCTCAAAACAGGTGCAAAATGATATCCTGGGCCATAGGATCGTCAAGACTGACCATTTGAAGAATCTCAATGATTTCAAACTGCTGCAGGCCGGATGGGTCTTTGATTGCAATTTCCCAGTAACGATAAGAGCAGTTCGAGACCGGGGATATATTGAGGCTCTTGAACAGCAGCTGCCGAAGAATAAAGAGACCACAAGCATCTTTGATGAGATCAGACACTACCTCGATGATTTCGACAGTACTTTCATCATAGATAAGAAGCAGAGACTGCTATCGATACAGCAGAAGACCCACACTTTATAGAAAGAGTTTATGACAAATGCAGAAGAGCACTTTCACAGCTGGTCGCAGTGAGTAATTTACTGGAAAGATAAGAGTATTGACCGTATAGCATGAATCTCATTCATAGAAGTGAGAGATCTTGGTAATCAATTCAACCCTGCTCTTTACATCAGCCTTTGCATAGATCCTGCGGTTGTGGTTTGCGACCGTTCGCGGAGAGATAGCTAATTCTATAGAGATCTCTTTGTCAGACTTTCCCTGCAGCAGTAGGCGCATGACGTCATTTTCTCTCTTTGATAAGTTTAACTCATCAAGAATCTGATCGATGGTTGATTCTCGGGAAGAACTCTGGAGGTGAGGCTGCTGAATATGTTTGAGAAGGTGGTCTATACCTGACTTGATATGTTCGATCTGATAATTCAAGAGCTGACTCTCTCTCTTTAGAATCGAGGTGATACATGTCTTGAGTTCAACAGGACTGAACGGTTTAGTGAGGTATTGTACTGCCCCTGATTCAATACTCTCTATTCTCTCTTCAATCGAATCTCTTGCAGTGAGAAAGATAAAAGGTATCATGTCTTCCGGATATCGAGAAGTCACCTCCCGAAGAAGCCGCAGTCCGTCCATGTGCGGCATTATGATGTCAGAGAGAATGAGATCAATATGCTGATGATCGAGAACGACAAGAGCCTCTTCCCCGTTAGCCGCAGTCAAAATCCTATAGGTCTGAGAAAGAATAGATTCAAGGTAGTGACACATATCAGAATGATCTTCGACAATGAGTATCTGCGGAGCATCACTAAGAGAGGTCCTTACATCAGGGCTGCATGGATTGATATCCTGCAGTTCGCTGTACAGTTCTGCAGTATAGAGATCGCTTGTCTCCTGCTTTTGTATAATCTCTGCGTATGTTTCAGATTCATCTTCATGAGTTATGATAGAAGAGGAGAATCTTACCGTCACGGTACTTCCTTTTCCAATGACACTCTCAATCGATACTGTACCCTTATATCCCATGTTCTCAAATGTAATACGTAGCAATCTTAAATTTTCGGCTTAGGCCCTCTCTTTTTTTTTGAGGGTTGCCTGGATTCTGTTCTGCTTTACCGGAAGAAGAACGCCCAAACATTTTAGCAGCAGGCTCTGCTTCTCAGAAATTTCACACCATTTGGTCTTACCTTTGGCCATGAACGTATACATACATTCCAATTCCTCGAGCACTTTGTCATACGTCATTTTTCTTGTAAGTTCTTCTCTATGGGCTCTCATTGCATTGCGAATTAAGGTTGATAGCATCCCTGCAAGCATTATAACGAATATCTTACCTTTTAGGGTTGCATCTGTTTTTACCGCTGGTCTGTCAAACCCAATATCATTCTTGGTATTGTTGAAGACTCGTTCTACGCCATCCCTGGCCCTGTAAATATCCAGGGCTTGGGCAGGGGTCAACGGTTCTGTACTCATAAGCATGAAATATCCCAATTTGCTTCTTGTTTCATTCACAGCATCTTTGTCCATTTCAAATACACAGCTGCGGTTGCTTGTCTTACGAACGGTAATTAACGATTTGCGTTTACAGGTAAAAAGCTTTTTGACAGCATCACTGACTGACAACTCTTTATTCTCTACCATTCGGGTAAGCTGGGTAAGGGAATCTTCCCGTTCTTCATAAACTTGAGGTTCCTGGTCTGCTGCTTTCTTTTTGTTATAGTACACATGGACATGATATTTGGCTTTATGTTCTTTTTATCATGGGAAGTCAGGGTGATTTCTTGACAGATACTCTTTCCATATACGTTATGATCATTAAGGTAATAGGTGCAATCTTCTTCAAAGGTACCGTGTACAGTCCGTAAAGCTTCCTTAAACACCCGCATATTGGACTTTAAACACATGATTACTTTATAGTTGCACTCATACGTGAGTCGGTACAGGTTGTTCCAACTGCAATAGCCTCGGTCAAGCACGATCCGACGAAAATGAAAACCCATAGCTTTTGAAACATCAACAAAATTATCGATGGTTTTGATATCAGGGATGTTCCCACGATACAAACGATAATACCCACATCGACCTTCATAGCTGCTGTACACAGCTGCCATGGCAAAATGTTGTAGATCCGGATCTTGTTTTCCTCTTGATACTTCAACTTCAGAGAGTCCTTTGGAATAAGAGCTAAACGAAGTACCATCAAAAGCACAGAAATATTTTTCTTTTGTCCTGGTCGGAACCGTTTAGCGTATGGCTTTGAAAAACTCATTGACTTGTTCGGCGGTAATACAAGCCAAAAGCGAGCTGCTTTGACTTGAACTGATATTTTCTCCATAGGGATGCACATACGATGAATCAAAATAGTTAAAATCATCCAAGGCATCATTTTTAGTTGCCAGTACATAATAAGAAAGAGAAAGGATTTGATTGGCTGCTTTTTCTCCAAAAAGGGAACGGAGCGCAGGAATGAATCCTTCTTGAGATGCTATCTGCCCTAAAGCATAGGTAAGGCCGGCTTTCTTTTTGCCCGAAACAGAAGAAACAACTGCATTGAGCGTTTCGACTTCTTTCGCCTTTTTCTTGGTTTCTCTGGTGGATTCCGCAAGTTTGCTTTGCAGGTTTTTCACTTCAGTTTCTAACTCTTCTTTTTTTGTCCGTTCTATAAAGTATCTGTTCGGTTGGAATACTCCCTCAGAATCCATTTTCCCAATACAAACTTTCTTCTGCTTAGGATTCTTTTGTTCGGGAACACGATAAGCGGTAATTTCTAACACAATCCCATTTCTTTTATCGGTGTATAAAAACATGTGGCACTCATGTAATATGTGTAGCATATTACTCTTGGAGAGAAATGTCAACCCATTTGTAGAGCTTTTTGTAAATATTATAAAGATTTATCTGATTGTTTTATTATTTTTGAAGACTACATTAAAGACATGGGACTATAACACTCAAGAATCCTGAAGTGTGACCTGGCGTAAGAATAATCCTTGTATCAAGTCCAAAATTAGTTAACGAAAATTCATTCTTTACAACTATATCCGCAACAACTGGAGGTACAGCCATTTCCTTATCAAAAGGAAAGAACTTTTTTAGCCATGTACTAGTTAAATTAACAGATGGAGATATTCCTTTTTCAAGAAGTAGTCCTTCTGCCTGACTCATAAGGATTGTTGCTCCGGTTTTTCCTTTTATTTCCAAAAGATTTCCTGTATGATCAAAATGACTATGAGTAATAACGATCAGGTTTATGCTTTCAGGTTTAATTTTTTAAAATCCTAATCTGCACAGTGTTGATAAATTCGCATTGAAGTAAGAACAAATTCAGGGTTAAACTGGTGGTATAATTTGAGAAGACAGGGGGGCTGGATAGGTGCGATGTGGTAGTCCCTA
>CAYYPJ010000108.1:0-8418 GCA_964473495.1 uncultured Spirochaetales bacterium | reverse complement strand
CTTATCAACGGAACCACTTTGATCCTGTTTCGGGATGAGTCCAGCATAGTTCAGTGACTGATGGGGATTGGAGAAGCGAGAACCATCACCGATATAGGCAATAAGCGTTGCTGCATTGATGAGCCCGATACCGGGGATGGATAACCAGAGAAGGGCCTGTTTCGGATGCACCAAGCAGATGTTCCGCAGGTCCTCTATCTTCACTTCGATATGGTGCTGCGTCAGCTCCAGCTGCTCGTTCATCAGCACTTCCACATCAATAGCCGATGGGCAGTCGGAGAGCAGATTCCGGGCAAGTGACCGTCCCTCAGGTTGCTCCCCGAGTAACGACCGTGAGATCTCCGGATAACTGAATGAGTTGTACAGTGCATACAAACGGTTGATTGACTGAGTCTCTTCCCGTCTGAAGAACACATAGAGGGTAATGCTGGACCGTTCAGCCTGTTCCTGTTCCTGTTCGTTAGGTATAGGAATTGCTGGCTACGCCTCCTGAGACATATCTCCGGCGATACAGGCGATCTTGGCAGCGTCAGCCTTGTCGTTCTTCTTCTGGCTCATCCAGATGTTTCGTAGCCTACCTGGATTGAGCACGATCATATCCCTAGCTGTAGCTTGTCTCTGCAGGTACCGTGTTAACGTAAACGATGAGGTTCCTGCCTCTATGAGAATCAGATCTCCTGAATGGATACGGGAGCGTAGCAGCTTTCCCCCCTCTCATCCTGTGTCATCTTCCCCGAGAAGAACTGCTTCTTTACAAATCCTACATCAGAGAGAATGCATCCTGTGAACGACTTCTTGGATAGGTCGAGACCTATTAATCCGGGAACATCCTGGCAAGTCCCTGTTCATCTTGCCACCTCCTGAAAATCAGATTAACGGAAAGTATCCGGAAGGCTCTTTAGCAGTTCTTATGTTTTCATTTTCATTATCGGGCTCAAGTGGAGGAGACAACAAGGATGTTCAACTCCTCCACCAGTCCCACCTTATACTTCGATGGCCGGCGTCTGTGTGTTTTTCTTGCAGAAATCACAGTCAACTGACGTGTTTCACAATGTCTATCGCATGGCCACCAGCTTCCGGACTCCGTCAAGTCCAGAATAACATCAAACCTTCCAGAATAAGAGACTTCGTATCGAAATCTCTTATTCTGGACATCATAATTTCTTGGAGTGAGATGTACGAATTAAGTCACCTAGTATATTGATATTACACAGAGTGTCTGTGTTGTACTTTGACTAAGTTTTTGATAGTATGATTCAAACGAAACAACACATAGAGGATGGGATATCAGATGAAAGCTGTTGAACTAGCAAAATCCTACAATCCAAAGGATTTTGAGGATAGAATATATACTGAATGGAAAGACAAAGGGTTATTCAAACCAAAAGAGTCAACTTCCGGGAATGGGAAGACTCCCTTTGTAGTCGTTATTCCTCCTCCAAATGTTACCGGTGTTCTTCATATGGGACATGGTTTGAATAATTCACTGCAGGATATTCTGGTACGATATAACAGGATGCTTGGGCGGCCGACTCTCTGGATCCCTGGTACTGATCATGCCGGCATTGCCACACAGAATGTGGTTGAGCGACAGTTACAGGCAAAAGGTACGTCTCGACATGAAATTGGTCGAGAAGCATTTGTGGAGGAGACCTGGAAAGTCAAAGAAAAGCATCATAGGATCATCGCAAAACAGTTAGAGAAGATTGGTGCTTCATGTGATTGGGATCGAGAGCGATTTACCCTTGATGAGGGATTGTCGAAAGCTGTTCGAGAAGTTTTTGTTGCTCTTTACGATAACGGGATGATTTATAAGGGGAACTATCTGGTAAACTGGTGTCCTGCCTGTGGTACGGCGCTATCTGATGATGAAGTTGAACACAGGGAATTGGTAGGAAAGATGTATCATATCAAATATCCATTTGCTGATGGTCCTGGCTCGATAGAAATTGCTACCACCAGACCGGAGACGATGTTTGGGGATGTCGCGGTAGCAGTGCATCCGGATGATGATAGATATAAAGGTCTTATAGGGAGGCAGATTAGTCTTCCCTTGACTGATAGACATATTCCAATCATAGCTGATAGCTATGTTTCAATGGAGTTTGGTACTGGAATGGTCAAGATCACCCCTGCACATGATCCAAACGACTGGGAAATTGGGAACAGACATGATCTAGAGAAAATAAATATCCTGAACACTAATGGAACACTCAATCAGAATGTCCCTGAGAAGTATCGCGGGATGAAGGTGCTGGAGGCAAGAGATCTTATCGTAGAAGATCTCAATACCCAGGGATTGTTTGTTGGTGAGGAAGAGCACAAACATCAGGTTGGACACTGTTATCGATGTAATACTGTTATAGAACCATTTGTATCAGAACAGTGGTTTGTAAAAATGAAACCAATGGCTGAAAAGGCGTTGACTGCATGGGAGAAGGGTGAAGTGGTATTTTACCCGCGGAAGTGGGAGAATACCTATACTTATTGGCTTAAGAATATCCGTGACTGGTGTATTAGCAGGCAATTATGGTGGGGGCATAGGATTCCGGTATGGTATTGTAATGATTGCGGGAAGATGATGGTTCGTCGTGAAGCACCTATGTGCTGCAGTGCTTGTGGAAGTTCCAATCTGCGACAGGATGAGGATGTTCTTGATACGTGGTTCTCTTCTTGGTTATGGCCGTTCTCTACCTTGGGGTGGCCTGAGGAGAGTGAAGACCTTGAGAAATATTTTCCAACGAGTACTCTGGTTACCGGGTATGACATCATCTTCTTCTGGGTAGCTAGAATGATCATGTCCAGTTTGGAATTTATGGGGCAGGTACCTTTTAAAGATGTCTACATCACAGGATTGGTTCGGGATAAAGCCGGACGTAAGATGTCAAAATCGTTAGGTAACGGTATTGATCCATTGGAAGTCGTCGATATTTATGGTGCCGATGCTATGAAGTTCACGCTCTGCTTCTTGGCTGCTCAAGGGCAGGATATACAGATTGAGATGGAGTCTTTTAAGTTTGGCTCCAAGTTTGTTAACAAGATATGGAATGCTGCGCGATTTCTTTTGATGAATCTTGAGGGGAAAGAACTCATTCCAATTGAAAAGATCGAGTTGAATGATATTGACAAGTGGATATACCATAGATTCAATTATGCTGTCGGACAAGTTAAGAAGGCTATGGAGATATACCGGTTTAATGATGCTTCTCAGACCGTCTATGAATTCTTCTGGAATGATTTCTGTGATTGGTATATTGAAGCATCCAAGAGCCTGCTCTATAGTGATGATCATCAAGATCAGAATAGGGCCTTGTCACTTATGTTGGATATTCTTGCAGGATCAATGAGGCTATTGCATCCTTTTGTATCGTTCATCACAGAGGAAATCTATCAGAAACTTCCGAACACCACAGGGTATGTGATAGAGGCACCCTATCCATTATTCACACCATCAAGGGTGTTTACTGGTGCTGCACAGCGATTTTCATTGCTGCAGGAAGTTATTCGGGGTATCAGAACACTTCGAAGTGAGTTCTCTGTTTCACCTGAGAAAAAGGTGCGGGTCATAATAAAACTTGAACAGGAGAATGATGCATCAGCCTATATAATTGAACAAAGTGATCTTATTAAGCAATTTGTCAATGTTTCCCAACTTATTGTCGGGAGTGATTCCTATGACATCACGGGGAGTGTACCGGTTGCTGGTTCAGGTTATGAGACATTTGTATTTATCAGAGATGCGATTGATGTACCAACAGAGATCCTAAAACTTGAAAAAGATAAGATGAAATGTGAGAAACAAAAGATTGCTGTAGAGAAGAAGTTGCGCAATGAAAAATTTCTTGCCCATGCTCCATCTGCTGTTATCACGAAAGAACAGGGCAAATTATCCGAATTCACTGAGCGTTTGACGAAGATCATCGCACATCTGAAGATTCTCAGACAATCATAGTATTTTCTGGATTATGACATAAGAAAAGGGTTCTCGCAAGAAGAGCCCTTTTCTGTTGGAATAAAAAGAGAAAGAATATAGATTACATAGCGTTCTTTGCATCTTGGATTTCTTTTCTTCTTTCCTTAGCCAATTTCCCTAATTCACCAAGAGCCTTTCGTGCACGAGTCGCTGAAGCTTTGATACCCTTCTCTTCGAATTTCTGACTCTCCTCAATGTAAGTTTTATATTGTTCAACAATTTGTTCATGAAAACCCATAGACTCCCCCTTAGTGGCGTATGTTATACATAAAATCATACCACAATAAATTGAATTTGCAATAAGATTATGATATATAAACAAGTTATACAGTAAAAAATTGATTTATTATATATACAATATGCAGTATTTTACTGTGTATACTGTTTAGCATAAGATGAATTCAATAAAAGGTATATAATATTTCTTATTTTTATACAAAGAATCAATACTTACTCCACTCAGTTGATGAAGATTTATAGGTGGAATATCAATCGAGTTAATTCTGTTCAATTGTAATTTATTCTATTATATATTAGAAATAGATGTATTCGTGATTAGAGAATTGATTAAAACATGAAGCATGTTTCAATCTGTTGCAAGGTAGCACAAGGGAGGAAAGATGAAAGAGTCTGCAGTGAAAAGATATATCAAAAGTGTCGGAATCGATCAAGTGAATACAGGATGTATCAATTATATCTCAAGTCTGGAACAAGTGAGAAATGTAGTGCCGGAGATTGCCAGCTCTATTGTGCAGGAACTTGCTGACCAACGATCAAACCTGAAGTTGATTGCTAGTGAGAATTATACATCATTAGCAACTCAAGCAGCTATGGGGAATCTGTTGACTGATAAATATGCTGAAGGATTTCCGTATCATAGATTCTATGCCGGTTGTGATAACGTTGATACCATTGAAGCATATGCAGCACAAATAGCTTGTGAGCTATTTGGTTCAGAGCATGCATATGTGCAGCCGCACAGTGGAGCCGATGCGAATCTTGTTGCATATTGGGCTATCCTTTCTACAAGAATTGGGACACCGGCTTTAGAAGAGCTTGGAGAGATGAATCCAGCGAAGTTATCTCGAAAAGATTGGGATGGAGTACGAGAGAAATTGGGGAATCAGAGACTTTTGGGGCTGGATTACTATTCAGGCGGTCACCTGACTCATGGGTATCGTCAGAATATATCTGCACAGATGTTTGATGCATATAGTTATAGTGTTAGTAAAAAGACCGGATTACTTGAATATGATGAGATTGAGGCGATGGCTAAAGAAATAAAGCCGCTCATTTTGCTTGCAGGATATAGTGCATACCCCAGAAAGATAGATTTCAGTAGAATGCGTCAAATCGCAGATTCGATAGGTGCGGTACTCATGGTTGATATGGCTCATTTCTCAGGTTTAGTAGCAGGGAAACAGATGACAGGTGTCTATAACCCCGTAGCCTATGCTGACGTGGTGACGACCACAACACATAAGACTTTGAGAGGTCCTCGCGGCGGTATGGTATTGTGTACAAATGAATTCTCTGCAGCTGTAGATAAAGGGTGTCCTCTTGTCCTTGGAGGTCCACTTCCTCACATGATGGCTGCAAAAGCTGTAGCATACACGGAAGCTCTCAGTGATGAATTTAAGCAGTATTCTTCTAAGATTGTTGAGAATTCTCAGACATTGGCTCAAGCTTGTATTGATGAGGGGATTACTGTTGCCACAGGTGGTACTGATAATCATCTCATGCTTCTTGATGTTCGAAGTTTTGGTATTAACGGCAGACAGGCTGAAAGTGCATTGAGGGAGTGTGGTATCACATTGAACAGGAATGCGTTACCTTTTGATCCAAATGGTCCTTGGTATACAAGTGGTCTTCGAATTGGTACTCCGGCGGTGACGACTTTAGGAATGGGGACCGAACAGATGAAGGAGATCGCCTCGGTCATTAAGCTGGTATTAGCATCCACGTCTCCAAAGATATTAACCAAAGGTAAGAATACCGGTAAACCGAGTAAGGCAAAATACGTTATACCTCAGCAAGTTGTCAAAGAGGCTAGTGATCGTATTCATCTGCTGCTGACTTCTTATCCTGTTTATCCAGAGATTGACCTGGGATTTCTAGTAGATGAATTCTCTCTCAAATAGTGTTAGTGCTAATAGTATAGAACTAAAAAGCCGGGTTTCTTGCCCGGCTTTTTAGGGTTTTTCTCACGTGCATCCCAATTCTCTGATATACTTACACTTATATTACTTATATCCACTATAACAGAAAGGAGTGTATCAGATGATAAGACGATTAGTTAGCCTGGCGGTAATAAGTATTATCACCATGACCGTTGTGTTTGCAGGAGCAGCTGAATCATTCACTCAGGCAGACAATCTTTATGATGATGAACAGTATATTGAGGGGTTCTCTCTTTTAGAGAACATTCTTCCAACCCTCTCAAGTAAGCAGGATAAAGCTGCATGTTACTGGAGAATGGCTCGATTCCAGTTGTTTATTGCCGATGATAAGGATCGTGAAGGCGCTGCCAAGAGCGATCTGCTGGAAATGTACGATATAGGTTCTGACTTTGCAAGTGAGGCCATCAAGCTGAATCCTTCTGCTGATGCCTACTATTGGCATTCATCGAACGTTGGACGATGGGGAGAGAAAAAAGGTATCTTAGATTCTTTAGCAAAAGCTAAACCTATGTATAAGGACTTAAGTAAAGTTATTGAGTTTGATGCCAACTATGCTGATGCGTGGTATGTTCTTGGAAGACTCTATCTGCTTTTACCTGGATGGCCGCTTTCTTTTGGGAATAAAACATATGCTGTCTCTTTTACCCGACGATGTCTAGCTGTATACGATGGTGATGATCTAAAGATCACCTATTATCAAAGTTTAGCTGAGGCCCTAAGGAAGAGAGACTATAGTGCAAAAGAACTTCGAGGGAAGTTCTCAAAGATGGCATCCAGTTTTAAGAAAGGGAAGGATGTAATCGACAAGATGAAATACTACGAAGGGACTCTTGGGAGTTCGTTTATCCCGTTCTATAGTAAGAAGGCTCTTGGGCAGATGAGTGACCGTGAGGAAGCGGTACAGGTGCTTACATGGGTGATAAATCAGTATAATGCACTTCCTCATCCATCTAAGGGTGAGAAGAATGATATAGCAGAGGTAAAAGAGCTGCTGCAGTCCTGGAAGTAGTCTGTTTTTTACTATAGGGGCAATACGTATACTTCTTGTTATTATATTAGAGCATCTTCTGAAGAAATGATTTTATTCTGGGATGATCGGGGTTGTTGAATAACTTCTCGGGAGATGCTTCTTCACGGATCACTCCTTGATCCATAAAGATGACTTTATCAGAGACTTCACGGGCAAATGACATCTCATGGGTTACAATGACCATGGTCATGTGCTCGTCAGCAAGCTCTTTGATTACTGTGAGCACCTCACCATCAATTCAGGATCAAGTGCGCTGGTAGGTTCTTCAAAGAGTAGAATATCAGGGTTCATAGCCATAGCACGACGGAATATTTACCTGGTTTTTTGGAGATATAGTAACGACTAAGAATCTCATCGACCACGACAGCATTGATCTTTTCTGCTCCAAGACCCATCAAAGTCTGAATATTATCTTCATGTTTGTAACTGGGGGCAAATGATTGTGCAGTAACCTGATCAGCATTGATTGCACCTTCAGCGCTGCTTCCCAACTGGAACCCTATGGTTTTTCCTGCTAAAGCTGTTTTACGGTCAATGATTGATGATGCTTGCACAATAATAATCTGTCGGTTTGCTATATAGGGTTTAGAGAAATCAATCTTCTCTAAACAATCTGGAGTGATAGTCAATCTATTCCAAATGACATCAATATTCTTACTGTTAAGATCAAGGATCTTTGCATTCCAGTCAATTGGCTGCAGTACGAATTTGACATGCATGCGGGCACACATTTCTTTTGCCAGATCAATATCGAATCAAGTGATCTCACCATCTTCTACTCTAAAACCCATTGGCGGGAAACTGTCATCAAGACCAAGAATAAGGGTCCCCTTTTCTTGGATATAGCTCAGTGAGTTGTCCTTATTCTGTTCTTGTGTACCGCTTGCAAAGAGTCCTATAGTGCTGAGAGCAACAGTAAGCTGACTAATGCAAAACGTTTCATAGCCAGTCTCTATCGATAGTGTTATTTTGCGTAAGTATACGTGAGAGGAAGACCTGTACATACGATTGTGTATATATGAAGTGTTAAATCGAAGGATAATGAGGAATCTCATGAATACTATTACAGTATAGAGTATATCTTCATAATGCGGATCCTCTTCGTAGCCGTAACGACCCTAATATCGTGAAACAAGTGACTAAAAAGAGATCTACCTCTATATACCTAAGGCAAAGGCAGACTTTACGATATTTTCACTTTCGATATAGTCGAATAGGATAAGATGATCAAAACA
>CAYYPJ010000107.1:5161-8484 GCA_964473495.1 uncultured Spirochaetales bacterium | reverse complement strand
AATTAATACCGTACCAGTGCCGTTTTCCCTGTGTCGCAAAAAAACAACATCTACGGTTAATATGCCACAATATACCAGTTTTGGGTGCTTCACCATTATTCGCACCACACTCATATATGAAGAGATCATCATACTACAATCCAACTGCATCTCCCTTTTCTGAATACTGATCAGCGTAGGTACAACAGGGAGGAGAGCGTATTATCACATTGAAGACAATGATTCTCTTTAATACGATTCTTGCTCTCTGCACGTGATCGACGAAGCAAAAACCCTGAGGAGCTGATTATGGCATGTATCTTGCTGAAGCATAGAGGAGAGCAGAACTGACTGCCGATTACCTGCCGCCGTGTTTCGGTGGAATATACGTAAAGGAGAGCATATGAAAGTACATGATGTAAAACTCGAACGGCTGAAAGATATATCAATGAGGGAGTTCTCAGCGTTCGGGAGAATTATTGGGAGAGATGAAGATACCGAGACAGGAGAGTACAGCCTTCATCCGATTGATGCAAAAGCAGCGGTCGATAATGAGATGATCAAAGCATACTGGGATCTGATCCCCTTTCCACCATCAGCTGAAGAACGATTCTCGATGGGGATGCTGTTCCTGAAATCAAAAGAGCCGGGAAAACCGATCAACTGGACCGAATGCCATAGGCAGACCTATGAGTCCTTCTTTCCTCTCGGAGGCAAACAACTGATCTTTGTGTTATGTCCCCCCATGGAAGTCCCGGATCCAGCCCAGACACGAGCATTTTTGGTAGGACCTGATGAGGGGGTGATGATCAATAAAGGCACCTGGCACTATCCGCCATTTGCAGCGAATGGGATCACTCCGTGTCTGATGCCCCGATATGGGAAGCTGGCTTCAAGGCACGGGAAAGTGACCGAAGCATTCGGTAAGTCCTGGGACACCGATGGGTCGGGATTCTTTGAAGGGGAGCTGCATGCATTAGACACTCTGTTCCGTGGAACAGGGTTCTCTGATGATGAATACACTATTAGAATCATATTTTAGCGGTGGAATGTCCGGCCGCTAGATAATAAATAAAAAGGAGAATTTTTATGAGAAGAAAAGTATGGTTTCGTACAGTGCTGTTTGTATGTGTAATCAGCTTAGCTGCTGTTTCTGTGTTCGCAAAAGGACAACAGGAACAAGAGAAAACAGATGCTGTATCCGAGAAGATGGTAACGACATATGCAACTATGGCGAATGACTTCTTTCTCACTTTCGACCAAGGAGCACGGGAAGCTACCGAAGCACTAGGAAACACCTATATAGCGTCAACAGATGACCGACGACCCGAGAAATTCATATCACAAATGTCATCATATGCTGCATCTGGTGTGGATATGATGTCAGGTTATTCTCCAACGATTGGTTCTGTGATCGAAGCAACGAAGCTGGTCAATCGTGAAAAAGTATACTACTCGAATGTGCTTGAGATCGCAGATTGGTGGACACCTCTTGATGCCGGACCCTATTGGGGAATGTTTCATTTTCCAGATGCACGTTCAATTGGTCTCCAGGGTGGAGAAGTAATGGCTGATGCTTGTGATAACAAGGGTAAATTCCTGTTGCTCTTAGGTTTCCCGGGATCTAAAGCTGGTAATGATCGTGGACTGGGTTTTGAGCAGACTCTGAAGAAATATCCGAAAATGGAAATACTTGATGAACAGTATGGAGATTTTGTCAGAGATAAAGGCTATAAGATAACTTCCGACTGGATCATAAAATATGGCGATGAGATAGACGGTATATATTGTACAAACACAAGTATGGCTGTCGGTGCTGCAATTGCATGCAAGGAAGCAGGCCTGAATGATGTTAAGATCATTGGAACTGATGCGAATAAGGAAAATATGAAATACTTGGCTGACGGCAGTATATATGCTATTTGCGGTATATTTGGACCTTGGCTTGCCGGACATTCAGCTGTAGTTGCATATGATCTGAAACATGGATGGAAACCGACTGTAGCAGAGACAATGATGTCTACAGGATTTATGCTTCTGACAGAGGATAACTGCCAGTGGTATATAGACACATTCTGCGGCGAAAAACTTCCGTATGATTGGAGAAAGATGTCTAGAGTCCTTCATCCCGATGATTGGGATCCTCAGAATCTTATGGTTCCAATCTATCCAGAGACGTTCTCAAACTGGGAATTTGTAGAGAAACCAAAAGGATATACGATCCCTGGTGATTACAAGAAAGCTCTTGATTCTGGCGAGTATGAAGAAATAAGGGAGTTATATAGATCCCATTTCGTTGATCATACGGTTATACCTCCTGCATCTTCCGCACCATATGATGAGATATACTGCTCAAACAACATTGGAGCGAAGACTGTTGTAGATCCAATAAAGAAATAGACTCTTTCTAAAGAGTTAGAAACAAAGACGGGTACCAGTTGTAAAAGGCTGGTGCCCGTCTTTTGCTTCTGAGCAGTGCGTCATGAATCCCTGAATAATATATTACACGATATGATCAAACGGTTCAAGATCTATCCCAGATCTATCGGTCTTGAATCAGGCGGGAGTAAAAAATCTTTATCATGCTCAAACCTGTGGTAATATGATTATTGGGTGGTAAGAACGTGAGACGAGTAGTGATCGTAGAAGATGAGAAATTGGTGTTGCTGGGAATTGTGTCGCTCTTTGAGGGAAACGACCGCTATACAATAACAGGAAGTTATACCAATCCGATAAAAGCACTGGATGTGATGACTGCATCACCTCCCGATATCCTCATTACCGATATTAAGATGCCTCAGATGGACGGCCTCTCTTTCATCCAGAAGGTCAAGCAGATAGATCCCGGTATTCGGATCATTGTGCTCAGCTGCTATGACGATTTCTCTACAGTTAGTAGGGCATTCAAACTTGGGATTGATGACTATCTTCTTAAACATGAGATCGAAGGTGATAATCTGTTCAGAAGTCTTGATGCTCTATCAGTGTCCAATGAGCATCTTCCAGGACCCCGTTATACCGGTTCGGCTGATATCAGAGCGATCCTGCAGCAGATAAGTGAACAGGAGTTCTCTTCATCGTTGGGTATTATTGCACTATTCGTATTCAAGAAGACCTATAAGGATACCTTTGAGCCGAATAAAGCTGTCGTTAACATTGTATGGTGTCAGCAGTTAATACAAAACCTCATGGACTCATTGCACTTAGGGAAGGCCTATGCCTATAAGAATACCGAAATCGTCTGTGTGATGAAAGGAGATGAGGCATTCTCAGCTGTACGGGGTCAATTCTTTCAGGAGATCAAGAAACAATTGTTGACTTACATCAATCGGCCAGTCGTGATC
>CAYYPJ010000107.1:0-5151 GCA_964473495.1 uncultured Spirochaetales bacterium | reverse complement strand
GATCATAACAGAAGACTCTCAACACTGCCAAGTCTCTAGTGCTCATATCCAACTTCCTGATCCATTGAGCTTCTTCTCCCCGGGGAACAGCAATGCATGGGAGCATGCCATGCGAACATACCGTGTGGAGGTCTTAGACAAGCGGCCGGACCCATCCACCCTCTGTATGGATCTGCTTGTTTACTGGCATGAGATAGAACAGCTCTTAGAAAACATCTTTGGAGAGGAAGTGTTCCCCTATAGTGATTCTGCCGCTGTCTATGAGACTATCCGGACTTTTGATGATGCAAGTATGCTTATTCAGTGGTTCGTGATGTATACCAAGCAGATACAAAAGAAAGCATTATCGCTTCATGGACATAAAAGAATCGTTATACGCATCAAGATATTTCTTTATAACCACTATGCAGAGCATATTTCTCTTGCAACGTTGTCAGAACACTTTCATCTGAATGAGAACTACCTCTGTGAGCTCTTTAAGAAAGATACCGGTATCGGATATTTGGAATATCTGAACACGATTCGTGTAGATCAGGCGAAAACACGAATGATCTCTTCAGATGATACTGCAGAGATCATCTGTCAGGAGGTGGGATTTTCGAATGCAAGTCATTTCTCCAGAGTCTTCAAGAAGATCACCGGCATGACCATGACAGAGTTTAGGGAGCAGCATCTATTATCTGAATAATCGACTAAGAATATGAATAATAGACATATTGGGATAGTACTGTCACTGCAGAGAGTCCTGAATATCAGCAAACAGGAGATCTGTTTGGGAAATGGACGTATGCATTTTTCCCATATACAATTAAAGCAGACATCGTTCTTATGAAGAACAGTCATGAAAAGGAGGAACAATCATGAAAAAGGTGTTTACTGTATGTATAGTGCTTTGTATGGTCACGACTATGGTATTTGCTATGGCTCAAAAGGAGCAGGCAAAGACAGCAGATCAGGTCGTACTCACTATCTGGGAGCATACTCCCCAGTTTGAGTTACCACTTAGGAATACCCTGAACAGATTTATGGAGCTTAACCCCGATATCAGGGTAGAGTATGAGATCAAGACCCCTGACAATTACCTTTCTCTACTTACCACTGCTATTCAGGCCGGAGAAGCTCCTGACCTATTTTGGCATCATGGGACTGCTACCAGTGATATGGATAATTTGACACGTCAGGGCGCATTGATGGATCTTACCGATTACCTTGATCTTTCTGACTACTCAGTGATGTCCATGGACAAAGTTCGCAAGGATGGAATAATCTATCAGACTCCGGCAGCCACTATTGATACACGTGCTACGTTCTACAACAAAGACCTTTTTGCTGAAAAGGGCTGGACCGTACCAAAGAATTTTGCTGAGTTCGAATCCTTGCTTGCAACTATCAAGAAAGCAGGATATATCCCGATAAGTTTAGCTGGAAGAGACAACTGGAATATCTTGTTTCTCTTTGAACCGATCCTGGCAGCTATGCATCCTGACTGGATCGACGAGGCAGCAAAGAATACTGCACGAATCAATGATCCACGAGTCATAGATGCCATGAACAAGATGATTGAATGGGGGAAGAAAGGCTATTACGGAAATAATTTCCTTGGAGTCGATGAAGCAGGACAATACCTCTCCTTCTCTAAAGAACAGGCCGCTATGACGGTAGCAGGTTCATGGACTACCGATACATTGTCAAAGAACAACCCTTCCATGAATATCGGAGCGTTTCAGATACCTACCAAAGATGGAAGGAAACCTATCGTACTTACCTATGCTGCAGGTTTCTCCGTTTATTCAAAGACTGAGCATCCTGATGAAGCAATCAGATTGGCACAATATCTGTGCACAACAGAGTCACAGCAGATATGGGTAGATGGACTGGGAGCTATTTCAGGACTCAAAGGTGTTCACTCAGGAAGTGAACTTGCCGATGAGATAGCTGATGCCAATTTAGAACTGGAGAGTTTCTACAACATTATGGTTCTCTATCATGCAAAGGATAAGTCCCCTACAAAAATATGGGAAGAGGACAATCCAAAACTTTTGTCAGGATCACTTAAGGCTGCAGATTTTGTTAAGACCCTGGATTCTATGATGAACTAATCCCGGTCTCTAATCTTTCCAGGTGACAATGCATAGCATGATAGATACAGATTATGCTATGCATCTTTCTTAAGAAGAACGATGAAACAACAGGAAAAGGATGAACAGTGATGTATAAGACACGAGCATATATAGGATTCATCGCACCGGGGTTTCTTATTTATACTTTATTTATGACCATTCCTCTGGGGGTGGCTTTTTACTACAGTCTCTTTTCCTGGTCCGGAATGGGAGCTATGGAATTCATCGGTCTTGATAACTTCCGGAGGATCTTTTTTGAACCCAGGATGTCAGGGATCTTCTGGAATGCATTGGGAAACAATTTCTCCTATCTTCTTATTGTCGTCTGTATCTTCATTCCCCTACAGATCCTTATCGCATATCTTATCCATATGAAGATCGCAGGTTATAAATTCTTCAAACTTATGATCTTCCTTCCTTATGTCATCAGTCCATCGATCGTAGGATTCTTTGCACTGCTTGTCTTTGATCCGAATTTTGGAATGGTAAATACCCTATTGCTTCGTTTAGGCCTTGATCAACTAGTCGGAGCATGGTTCGGAGATCCCCAATTAGCATTCCCGATTCTTGTAAGTATCATCGGGTGGCAGGGGATTGGCGTAGGAATGGTCATTATTCTTGCAAATATGAAAAGCATACCCGAAGACGTGGTTGAAGCCAGTATTATTGATGGAGCATCGGTATGGGATAGATTCTGGAGAGTTGAACTTCCTTTTTTGAAACCTTCAATTATAAACGTGTTCGTATTGAGTTCTATATATGCCCTGACGCAGTTTGATCTTCCTTTCATCATTGGAGGATTGAACGGCGGGATCGACAGGAAACTTGATTTTCTCAGTCTGGTTTTTTTCAGGTACACATTCGGAGATGCTTACTATGGAGAGACTGCGCTAGGTTTTGGTGCAGCGATAAGTGTTGTTGTGTTCTGTATCATATTCATTATGGCGCTGATACAGAATGTTTTCTTTAAGCGACTGTTCTATTCTGAAACAGAGTGATAAGCAAGTGGGGATTAGATGAGAAACCGACGTGGAGCAGGCAGCTGGATCGCAACAATCATATTGACTCTATACTGCCTTATTGCCGTTATCCTTATTGGGAATATGATCATATCATCATTCAAAACCAAGCAGGACCTATTGTACAATACCTTCGGAATGCCGACGCAAATAACTCTTGATAACTATATCAAGGTGATTGTCGATGACGGCTTCATGAAGAACTTCTTCAATAGTATCACATTAACCAGTTTATCGATTATTTCTCTGATCTTCTTTTCCTCTATGACTGCTTATGGACTGGCTCGTTATCGCTTCAAGGCTAAGAGCTTCTTGGAGATGTATTTTCTTCTTGGGCTCATGTTTCCCATACAGATCGCGATCTTACCGCTTTTCGTTATTATGCGATCACTCAATCTGACAAACTCCTTTTTAGGTATGATCATACTCTATACGGCAAACATGTCTTTTTCCGTCTTTATCTTCAATCAGTTCTTTAAACAGCTGCCCTCAGCACTGCATGAGAGTGCTGTTATTGATGGGGCAGGCGAGTTTATGATTTACACGCATATTATGATGCCTATCAGTAAACCTGTTATCTTTACTGTCGGACTTATCAGTTTCGTCCAGATATGGAATGACTTCTATCTTCCTCTGGTTTTCCTTGCAAAGAAGAATCTCCATACTCTGACATTGGCGATCTATCAATATTTAGCTAATTTTCTGGCCTATTGGAATTATGTGTTTGCTGCTGCAACAATCGCGCTGATTCCAGTGATCATTGTCTTCTTTATCTTCTCAGACCAGATTATAGCTGGATTGGCCACTGGGGCGATTAAAGAGTAGCGTATATACAAGAGAAAGGAGTCTTTACCTATGAAACGGTCAGATACTGCGAGAGATGTCACTTTTCATTCTCGGATACCCACATGTCTTAGATGTGAGTATCAGGAGTATCCCCGCTGGATAGACTCCCAATATATTCGCTTCTCATGGGAATTTCCGCGAGGATGCAGACGGGGTTTCTCCCAGTATGCCTATTGCGTTATCGTCTATACAGCTTCCGATAGAGTGGTTTGGGATTCTGGCAAGATACTGGGATCAAGGCCTTTTGAAGTAGTATATCAAGGGGAGCCGCTGCAGTCATTCACAGCTTATCGATGGAAAGTCTGCATTTGGGATGAACAGGACAGGAAGACACCTTTTAGTCCGTTAGCATTCTTTGAGACCTCCGCGCTGTCTCCTGAAGCAATCACTGCTTCATGGATCAGCACTCCAAAACCGAAATCATACCACACGGGAATCTGGACGAGGGGTACTGCACCTAAAAGGAATAATACAGCAGAAAGTATCCATTATCACGGGATATATCTCTCTACCACATGCTCCCTGCAGCATCCTGTTTCTGATATTGTACGGGCACGTGCCTATGTGACCGGAGTAGGGCTCTACAGATTGTTTATCAACGGTATTCCTGTCAGTGATCATCTGCTCTCTCCCGCCCAAACGGATTATCGAAAGAGAGTACTCTATGACGTATTACTTCTTGATGATGTAATACGGGAGAAAAACAATGTGACCCTGCTTCTTGGGAATGGAAGACATATAGCACTTTATGGATTTGAGAAACCACGCGGTCTTGTGCAGATCCTCATTGAATATCAGGACGGTGAATGCCAATGGATCTTTTCTGATGCCTCGTGGAAGTATTATCTCGGTCCAGTACTGGAGAATAGTCTTTTTGACGGTGAAGTCTATGAATCGACTATATCGTCTCCATGGGAGACGGAGCCCCAAGGAAATGCAGAAGTTGTCTCGGGATATCCCTTACAGGCAGCTGGGATCCCGCCAATAACTACCGATAGGAAAATCATCCCTGAGCAGATGTGGAAGAGTTCTAAGGGTTTCCTCTTTGATTTCGGTCAAAACTTCTCCGGGGTCGTTGAGTTCTCGGTGAATCAGCCGCGAGGAACGCGCTTATGCCT
Source organism: uncultured Spirochaetales bacterium (assembly GCA_964473495.1). Taxonomy (GTDB): domain Bacteria; phylum Spirochaetota; class Spirochaetia; order CAKZLE01; family CAKZLE01; genus JAIPFY01. The sequence goes on along the minus strand of CAYYPJ010000107.1, from coordinate 48 downwards.
CAGACATGCAGAGAATGTGACAAAAGGGGGAGAACTTAACCACTCATC
>CAYYPJ010000106.1:0-8771 GCA_964473495.1 uncultured Spirochaetales bacterium | reverse complement strand
TAAGTGAACTGGAAAGAAGACTCAAAGAGGCTCATGATCCTGATAAGATATTACGTCCCTATAATATGGAATTATTACTGAAAGAACTCAGCAGTATTGACCAGTATCATCATAGCAGAAAGGCTCGTCATGTAACGCCGATCACCAGCAAACAGAGGAAAATATATGAACTTCTGAAGATAACACCTCCAGTTCGAACTATGACAAAAGCTGAACAGAAGACTTGCAAAATTGACTGAGTTATAAATCAGATGAAGAATTTACATTTATATCACGAAATGAGCCTTACTCTATTCCCGATAGAAATCTTTTCTGCAGATTCTCCATGAAGATAAAGTTGGGATTCAGCCCCCTGATATGCTGCAGGGATCGTGATAAAGATAGAACCAAGTGTCGGTGTCTTTGCTTCAATCTCTCCATAGAAGTTCACTGTCATACCATCCTCCTCTTCAACAGCATACAAAGAATGTATTTCTGAAGCAGGGAACAGCCTCTTAGAAGTCCCGATTATCCCCCAAGGGGATGTCTCAGCACAGAATAAGCAGCGAGTACCATAGGGAGGTATCTTGATCTGTTCTCCTCCAGTCAAGAGAGAAAGTGTTGTTGTCTGTATCATAGAGGGGAACCATATCTTCTCTTTTCCCCCGGGAAGTTTCCAGACTGCTGCCCTCGAACCAAAATTAGTAACTATATAATAAATCTTTCTCTCTATGCTAAATCGGGTAATGCATAAATTACCTACATCCCTTGATTGTGCGATCTCTTTTTTCTTTAAATGGGAATAAAGCTAAATAGCGGATCATTTCCTGTTCAGAGTACTCTCCGATGTTGTCAGAAGTAAAGATCAATCCTCCAAAGAGATTATTCAAAGTAAAGAGGGTTATCTTCTGTTCATCTGTGAGAGATGTATTCTCAGATCGCAGGATAAACACATCAGGATCATTCAGAAATAGGTTCTTATTCAAATATTGGCGGCCCAATAGTACTTGTCAAAGAGTTCACTGTTGAGACTCTTTCTCTATAGCGAATCAATCTTAATCGTTTATCTTCCCAGCCAAGCGAGACATCACTGCTGATACGACAGTAATCCACATTCCCTGCTGCAGGACCTAACGGAACACCACAGCCAATATTCTTCAGAGGACTAGCCAACTCTCTCAACAGGACCATCGCTTCTCACACATAATCTGTCCCCGTGACTTACCATCTCTTGGTACGACAGCAGCTGCATAGAGGAAGTCCAGCTTAACTAACCCGAAACCCCAATTGTCACGATTGGTTCGAAAGGCTTCTCTTAAGTACTCTCTCACCTCCGGAAGATCTATATTCAGACTGTAGAACATCCCGCTCCAGTGATCGGGGTTGTATCCGGCTTTGACAAATCCCCCTTTTTTATCACTAACGATCCAATCAGCATGATATGTACACACCTGTGATGATTCTTCTGCTGCAAAGGGAGTCCGCCACAATCCGGGGGTATACCCTGCTTCTCTTATCTCGCGTGCGAGAGAGGTCAGCCCGCTGAGGAAGGAGTCATTGACTAATAACCAGTCTCCGACGGCCTGCTGCCATCCGTCATCAATTTGCATATAATCAATTGGTATATTTCTTGATTTGAATTCATGAAGATTTGCCCGCACTATCTCTTCGGTAACATGTTCATAGTAATTATACCAGCTTGTCCAGCCGGTCGCATTTTTCTTGGAGACTGGTGTTGTGATAAAGTCAGCAGCCCATGAGGAAAAAACCTGTTGCGCATTACCTTTGTTTACCATAAGTCTACACAGTTCAACACTTTCTGATACCGAAAGTCCTTCACACTCTTTCGTCACCATGATATCAGAGGATCTTTTACCCATACTGATTCGAGTCGTGAATATTGTGTATCCCAATGCTTCTGAGAGAGAAGCTAACAGAATTATCGCTTGAGGTCCTAGTCTTCAGATACGTATAGGTGTAATTATGGGAAATCCCCGGTTCTGCCTGGTATGTAAAGAAATACTGATCTCCATGAGTCTTTAGATGATATTTTCTTACCCATGGTGAAGCCATTGGGTGAAGAGGTCTTAGTATTTCGTCTCCCAGATATTCTCTGGATTCTGTCCAGGCTTGATATCCGTTTGAGAATACGCTTTCGATTGCACAATCGCTCTTATAATAAAGCGTACAATTATGAAGAGATATTATGGTGTGTCTATCGGGGATAAGTAAAACTGAATAAACTTGTATATCTGAACCAACTCGAATCAGATTGATCTTCCCGTGAGAGATCTTTGATTTTCCAAGAGTAGTGAAACTCTTTTGGTAGTACACTCCCTCAATATCATAAGAGATGACTCCTTTTATAAAATCAAACGACATACAGACCTCTATTCTTTTTTTATCTCGACAGGATAACGCTTTCGCAGAAACAGTATCAGCACAATCCCTGTCAGTACCATTAACAGGCAGAGCAGCTGTCCCATTGAGAAGTTCCAAGGAGAAAGGAAAAGTGCCGTAGGCTCACTCTTTGACCCTAATGATATAATAAACCCCATATCTGCATCGGGTTCTCTCACATACTCGATGAAAAATCTAATAATACCGTATCCAATCAGATAGATACTCAGCAGTTGTCCATGAAATTTTTTTCGCTTCCGAAAGATAAACCATAAGATGACCCAAAGTACAATCCCTTCAAAGAACGCTTCATATAACTGTGAAGGATGTCGCGGCAAGTTGACCATATCTCCAGGCTGATAGGGTAACCCTACCGTATCAGCTACATTCCGAACCCATGTCAATCGAGAAGAATAAGCCCGAGCATTGGAGAATATCATCCCCCAAGGCTTTGTGGTGATTCTTCCCCATAGTTCCGCATTGAAAAAATTCCCCAATCGTCCAAAAGTGTATCCTAAAGGGATCCCGGCAACCAGCAAGTCAGCAAGTTTAAAAAAATTACGTTTAGTTTTTCTTGCATACAATAATCCGCCGATGACAGCTCCGACGACCCCTCCATGGTAACTCATTCCCTGTAATCCTACATACCGGCCCCCTCTGAAAGGCCAAAAGATCATCCAGGGATGTCCGATATAGTAATGTGAAGGGTCATAAATAGTTGCAGCAAAGATTCGAGCCCCTATGAGAAGACCTATGATGCACCAAAGCATAAGAGACACAACATCATCAGCATCCATGTCGCCGTCTCCGTGCTTCACCTGATAAACAGCTAACACGTACGTGACTGTGAATGCAATGATATACATCAATCCGTACCATCTAATAGGTAATCCTGATATGATCTCCGGGGTAATCCATGCCGGATAGGTGAGATAATTAAGCATCTATGTTCTCCTGCTGCAAGTTACCATATCGTACATCGATAAATTGAATAATCATAAATATGATATCACCAAATATCAGCAAGGAAATCTGATATAAATATGGTATGAGAATTGTTGAATGAAATTCAATAAGCAATATCAGCAGACTGATTAATCCTATTACGACTTGAAAAGCCCTGTTCATCAATAAGAGAATACATATGCGATATGCTTTCGGTTCTACTATAACCATGAGATACCCGGCAAACAGTGTTAATACTGGCACTATAAGCCATAAGAGATAAAATACGCTCAGACCGGCATAGGCTTTTAGTAGCATATTCTGATTGATTCGCCAAAGTATCCCGGTTCTAAATAGTTCCCAAAAGAAGGCAACAAAGAAAAGTATTCGTCTTTTTTTATATTTTTGAACCATAAAGAAAGTGTAAACACCTCAGGGGTTATGGTCAATAGTAATGTTAATATAGTATATTGAGGATATGAAAAGACAATCATTCACGTATATTGCTATATTTGTGATAGTTCTTGCTGGTGCTCTCGGGTTTTTTGCTTCCTGCGTGACCGATACGCCAACCATTGGGGCTGCTCCTCAAGATGAGATTGATATCACGATGCAGCATCTTGAATCGCTCTATCGCACAATTGACAATAAATTTCTTTTTGATGTCGATCATGAGGCCATTTACAATAGCATGGCAAAGGCTCTTTTTTCAGCTCTTGATGACCCCTATTCTTCATATACTACTGAAGAGGAGTCTCAAAACATTACTGATATAACTCTCGGCAGTTACGGCGGGATTGGAGCTTATATTTCCAAACCAAATCCGGATACTATCGACATGAAGGACCCAAAGACATATATGATCACAATCGTTTCTCCTTTTGTAAACTCTCCTGCATATCGTGCAGGCCTTCATGCCGGCGATCTTATCTCACATGTGGATGGTGAGGATATTTCAGCTCTTACCGTTGAAGAAGCTTCAGCAAGTTTACGTGGAGAGGCCGGAACAAAGGTGAAATTAACAATTCATCGAGGTTCTACCTCTTTTGATGTGAAAATCGTACGTCGGGTTGTGGTAGTTCCAACAGTACAATCGGATATGATTGGAAACTACGGATATATTCATATACTTGAGTTTACTCCATATACTCCGGAAAAAGTGAAAGAAGCTATTTCTGGTTTCGCAAAAACAGGATTTTACGGGCTGATCATTGATCTGCGAAGTAACCCAGGGGGCAGTGTCGATGCAGCAAGACAAATCGCTGATATGTTCCTATCTGATAATATTGTTTTGACAATAAAGACAAACAACCCTGAGGAGACACAGGTCTTTAAGACAAGAAAGGATACAATCATTCCGCTAGCTGTTCCAATGGTAGTATTGATCGATGGAGGTTCTGCATCCTCTTCTGAGATTCTGGCCGGGGCCTTCAAAGATAATTATAGAGCAACTTTGATAGGTTCTACATCTTTTGGGAAAGGATTGGTTCAAGGAGTCTATCCTTTTGGTAAAGATCTTTTCAAACTTACGATCGCTCGATATCTAACTCCTAGTGGGGCAGATATACACAAAGTTGGTATTAAGCCTGATATCCCTGTTGAAATACCGGAATTCACAGATGAGCAGCTAGAAGATTATCTCTCATTGATAAAAGAAGATGTTTTTGCAGATTATGTGAAGACCCATCCTGAGCAGAATAATACTGAGATTGATTCCTTCATTCAATCTCTTATCTCTGATGGTACATCATTACCGGAAAGATACTTACGCAGATTCGTCCGTATGGAATATGAATACCTCATGGATTTCCCCCCAGTATATGATCTGGACTTTGATATTCAATTGAATCGAGCGATAGAATATCTTGATACGGGAGAATAGTATGATAAGATCTTTTTCTATACAAACTGACAATAGGGTCTGCTTTATTGACATCTCAGACCAGATTGCTAAACTTATTGCTGAAGATAAAGTAAAAGAGGGAATATGTCTTGTCTATTCTCCTCATACTACATGTGGTATAACAATCAATGAGAACGCCGATCCGGATGTACGTTATGATATAGTTAAGGAGCTGTCACAAATTATTCCTTTTGATGATGGATATCGTCATATTGAAGGAAATTCTGCAGCGCACATAAAAACATCATTGGTGGGTTCCAGTGTTCAGGTACCTGTTTCTTATGGTAAATTGCTTCTCGGAACATGGCAGGGAATTTTTCTCTGTGAGTTTGACGGGCCAAGAAAGAGGCAAATAACTGTACAGTTCTTGTCGTAACGAGGATATGCAATGAGAGTCTTTTTGCTACCTGAATCGTTTAAGGAAAACCGAGAATTCAAGCTCTCCGGGAAAGATTATCACTATCTCATAAGAGTGCTTCGTTTCTGTGAAGGATCCATGTTTATTGGTCGTGACGGAAATGGGAATCTTTGGGATCTTCTTATTAATAATGTGGATCATAAGCATAAGATATGTTTTCTTACCTGTAAACGAAACAAAGGATACACACAGACTGGTCCCAATATACTTCCCTCCATACAAACTCTTCCAGAGCTTCATCTATATCAATGTATCCTGAAGGGAAAGAAACTTGATACTCTCATACGTCAAGCTGTTGAGATGGGGATAAGTAGGTTTATTCCTATTCAAAGTGCTTTTACCGTACCAAATCTTTTAGCAAAAGATTCCCAAAAGAAGTTGAAACGCTGGATAACGATTCGCGACGAAGCTCTGCAGCAAAGTGGGTCTTCTGTCATGACTCAGATCTCATCACCTATATCATTTAAGCAGTTTGTTTCTCATTGGAACACTACCGCTCTTGGTATCTTCTTTCATCATGAGCCTCTGGGATCTTTTTCTTTGAAGGATCTTATCAGTAATTATAAAAAGAAAACAGGTTCTACCACGTTCCCTGTAGCATTAGTTATCGGACCGGAAGGAGGCTTTTCTGATAGTGAAGTCACAGAAATGAAGGTGGTCGGTTTGCAGCCAACATTACTGAAAACAAATATTCTGAGAGCAGAGACTGCAGCATTATATGCAACAGCCTGCACTCAGATGATTATGTCTGATTTTGATCATTGAACTGTTATTAAAAGAAATCTAATGCATTGAGTGAATAGACTATCTTATATACAGAATCAGTGACCTCTGAGAGCCCCTCGATAAGTTGTGTCCCGGCAGGGACGGAAATCTTCTTGACGGCAATGATCACATCATCTGGCTCTAATATCTGATTTTCTATAGTACTCCACCCAAAGAACAGGTTATCTTCCTTCACTACTTTTCCATTATATTTAATAATTGAAATAATGTAATCTTTTGATCTAAGTCCTCCCAAGTCAAAGAGATAGTCCTTTACCTTCTTACTTTTCTCCCAAGGTAATGCAATTGTAGAGTCTATATCACCCACTACCGTCACGTACTCAGTGCGTTCCGGTACATATATATAATCACCCTGACTTAAAAGTATATCGTCAGGACTGCCCTTAAGATCCCCTAGTTTTGCAGGAATAGTCAATGCTATACGCCCAAGCATATCTCCCTGATTTTGGGAAGCTGATTCAAGAAGAGACCGCTGGTTCTCTATTTGCACGGCAATCAAATTCTTTTCTCTATCTGAAAGATCGTTTTTAACAGCAACTGAAGCTTCAAGTGCATCAAGTTCTTTTCTTGTAATACTAATAGTCTTATTAATCTGCTTTAGCTGTTTCGTCTTAACGGATTCTCTTATAAGATAAAGTGCCTGCGGATATGCCTGTTCTGAATACCCACCAGCAGCAACTAAGACATCTGATAGATGTAATTCTGTTTTATATGTGTAAACACCTGGATTATTTACTTGCCCAAGAACTTTTACTCCCTCCTGGTTTTCAGCATCCTCATTTTGTACTGCCACAATCATATCACCAGATTTGATCAATACATTCTGGTCACGATCCCCCTTGATTAAAAGATCTCGCAAATAAACTTTATTTTGTACTTTATTATCACGAATAAGCCGTATTTGTATTGAAGATATTTCAGTGCTGAACTCGGTGTTCTTTATTGCGTCTAATAATCTCATTCCTTTTTCATATACCACCACTCCTGGATTTTCCACAAGACCTGTTATTCGGATAGGTTCTTGGGTAAAATTATGTTCGACTGTATAAAATTGTACAACATCATTTGGAAAGAGCTCGACATCTTTTGTTCCTTCTACAATGGCTTTCGGAGAAAATACCACACCGGCATCATTATTATGCACATTATCTCTAAATATTGTACCAAATGCTAAATCAGCATCATATCGAAGTTCTACCCGTTTTATTAATTCAGACAGAGTCGGAGAGGTTTTAATATCATAGATTCCCGGATAGTTAATGGCACCCGTTACTTTAACAACATTTGATAAGTATGCATTACTTGGGGTTAATAAGAGAAGATCCCCATCTTGCATTATTCTGTTTGTTATATCATTGATATTTGTGGATACTTCCCGAACAGTAACTTTTGTGCCATCTTGTCTAACCAATCGTGCAGTAAAGGCTGTTCCGGATAACTGCAAACCACCAGCATAGGAAAGAAGATCTTTGACGGTTTCTCCTATACCCATTTCATAGATTCCTGCTCGCTTTACTAGTCCTGTTATTGCACAAACTTTTGTAATGGGAGGAACATAAATGACATCACCTTCCTGCATCGTTAAGGAAACAGGCTGGCCTTTGAGAAACAGATTATATAAATCAACTTTTAAAGTCTTCCCGTTTCTTTGTACTTGAATATTTCGAAGAGAACCTTCAGGTAATACTCCCCCTGAAAGTCCTAAGGTATCAGCAACAGTCCATAACCCATTCACTGTCACAACACCTGGATTATTTACAAAACCGCTTATATATATGGGAAAATCTCGAATTTTTGCAGGAGCAACTTCTACTGAAATATTATTATATTTATAATTCAATTTTTCTGACAAGATGTCCTCTATCTCTTTTATGGTTCTCCCATATACTGACATTCTCCCCACTGGTGCCATAAAAAGTCCACCATCCAAATCTATCGAAACCTCATAATAACTCTGAATTGCACCCAGATCGACGGAATCACCCCAAAGATAAATCCGTAACTCATCTCCAGGCCCAAGCAGATAATCATCATTCACCAAAGAAGAGCAACTGGGAATTAGCGAATTAAGCATATCATATCCAAATTGCCTTAATCCTGCAGTTTCTTTTAATCCAAGGCTGGAAAAAGCAAGTTCTACTGAAGTACTTGTTTTTTGATTATCACTTGTTTTAACAGACAGAGTTGACTGTTCAACATTTTCATTTGCTACCGTTTGTGCAGCTAGTACACTTATGGATAACACTAATACAATACATATAATTATCAATATTTTTTTCATACAATTATATTCTATATTGTAGAGTAGTTAGATGCAATAATATTTAATGAATAAACCAT
>CAYYPJ010000105.1:5988-8778 GCA_964473495.1 uncultured Spirochaetales bacterium | reverse complement strand
TACCGGACAGGGTGTCTCTCCCTGCTATATATCAGACGCCGAACTGGCGCACTCACAATTATACTATATATATAAAATATATCATCTATTATTTTTAGATGGTAATTAACAAGTGATATAATACTGGTATTATAGACCAGTTATTATCAGGAGAACTAGCTGTCGTAAAACTCCGATATCGGAGTTTCAGCACCTCGATAAGCTCATATAGCAAAAGCAATGAGCTGGTGAAATGGGGCTATAATCGTGATCATGACAAACTTGAGTAGGTGAACGTCCTCGGCATCTTCAGTGCTTCTCAGATACTCCCGGTTACCATGCAGATGCTACCGGGAAACATCTCTGATGTCAGTACCCTTATCAAAGAGCTGCAGCATTTCAAGCTGATGGGCTCAAGAAACCGGCATTCCTGCTGGATAAGGGTATGGAAGTGCTGAGAACATAAACGTTCTACTCGATAAACGGATCAAGTTCATCATCATGGCCAAGTACAACCGGAGAGACCGGATCACGTTATTGGATAAGTACCGAGATTCGATACTGAAGCCATCGAAATTGTTCTACTATCATGATGATCTGTATTATGCCACCCAGAGCTGCTGAGACTCGGTAGTGAGTGAAATCGTAGGTGTTATGCCTATATCTATCACTGTTCCAGTCTTGCAGACAAGAAGATCGATCGGTTCAATGCAAAGCTGCATCAATGCTATCAAGAGCTGATTGATGGGTCATCTATCAAATCGTTACCAGAAGAGATGCGAAGCTTCTTTACGGTGAAGAGTACTCCGAAACGTGGGAGAACCGTTATCCTCGATGAAGAAAAAGCCGTTCAGAAAGAACGTTCGTACAGTTCGATGTTCCTGATCTTCTCGAACTAGGAAAAAGATCATGGGAAAGACGAAACGAATCAAAGGGTAAACATCACTACAGGGAAAAGTAAAACAAGCACGGTTGTATTTTCTTCAATAAAAAGAACTTACAACCATCTTTATTTGATTTTACTGTAAAAGCCAGGATGATGGAGATTTATTGGATGGATATAGATAAAGACATTTATGGCAACTCTTGCAGTAAAATGATGATTGTGAATAGTACGACCAACAAAAGTATAGGATACGCTTCTACCCGAGCCACGTCCACGGAAGAATTGAGTCACCACGAAAATGACGGCTCAGGAATAGTGTTATTATTTTAATCCATGTCGCATGATACGTCCTTTGACCGAAATCAGGAATCAAAGCATTCATGGTGAATCTATGCTGCAGCGGCTTGATCATGCTGAAAGGATTCATATCGCCTATCGGTGTTTCATAATCTAAAGCTTAATGAAATTGCGAATTGGCTGTTGCTTGAAGTATTCTAGACTGCCTTCTTTTGTTCAATTGGTATTATCTTCATACCTGTCCCTTCAATTTATCTCCAAATTGGTGAGTTCAGTTAAATTTACATACATCTCTTGATTTATAGGAAAATATAAACACTTAGAGACACTTCAGTGGCATGAGATTACCAACAGCTGTATACTATTGGTGAATCTCACCATAATAAACTGGTGGGTTTTGGTAAAATGTAAGAATTGCGGAGAGGCGTGCTATATTGGGAGTACGGACAAATAGGAAAAGGGAGAAAATACCATGTATCGATTTGTGGTAGGTGATATACATGGAGCATATCGATCACTTATGCAAGTACTTGATAGAGCTGAATTCAACCCCAAGCGAGACAGCCTTATCGCATTAGGTGACTATGTGGATGGATGGACAGAGACCTATGACGTAATAGAGTATTTACGTGAATTACCACACTTTGTAGGGATACTGGGGAATCATGACAAATGGGCTTTAGATTGGATGGATAACCCTGATAAACCTCTAGAAGATATATGGGTATACCAAGGAGGTGCTAATACATTACGCTCTTATCAATATACCATAAATCGACAACATAGGGAATTCCTCCATAATTGTCTTCCCTATTATATCGTAGATACTATGCTGTTTGTGCATGGAGGATATGACCCTGAGAAAGATATCACTATGCAGAATATAGACTATTTATTATGGGATAGAGACTTATTTAGATATGCTTTTATGTATCAGCAGAATAAACATATACAGAATATACTAGGGAACATATCATACGATAAAGTGTTCATCGGTCATACTCCAACAGAGATAGTACATACAACAAAACCATTGATCCAACACAAAGTATATGGTCTTGATACTGGTGCCGGCTGGTCAGGTGTATTAACCTTAATGAATATTGATACAGATGAATATTGGCAGAGCGATACGGTATCTCTATTGTATCCCGAAGAAAAAGGAAGAATGTAACTACTAGCACAATAAAGTTCATGAAAACGAAAAAATGACACCCGATTCATTTGCAGTCATTCTGTGTATCACTCCTGAATAACACATTTTCCAAGTCTGCAAAAGATCTTTCTTATATAAAAGAACTGTCGGTTATTAAAGACCGGCAGTTCCATATATTGAATTGTTATCTCTTATTCATTGACAGGAGTATTCTCTTCTGTGGTTGCACCATTATCTTCAGATATCTCAGCATTCTCATCAGGGACTGCTGCACCATCTTCTGACATCTCAGCATTCTCATCAGGGACTGCTGCACCATCTTCTGATATCTCAGCATTCTCATCAGGGGCTGCTGCACCATTATCTTCTGATATCTCAGCATTCTCATCAGGGACTGCTGCACCTTCTTCAGGGATTGATGCACTCTCTTTGAGAATATCTGCAGAGTCACTCGTCACATCAAAAGTAACAG
>CAYYPJ010000105.1:0-5978 GCA_964473495.1 uncultured Spirochaetales bacterium | reverse complement strand
AACGGCTACAGAATCTGTAGCACTCACTTGTAGCATCTCTCCCCGTTTCTCAGCAATACCTGTAGGTTCATCAGCCATACTTGTGATCACAGGGATCGGAGTCTCAGTCACATCTGATCTGGCAGACATATCTTTGACAATGAATATATTAAGAGCAAACAGACAAACAAACGCTGCTGCAACCCCAAGAATCGTAGGAGTTCGGATGTAGAACCGACGTTTAAGAAATTGTTTAGGTTCTTTAGAAATCACCGAGTTCTTCAGATATTTCCATATTCGTTCTTTTTGTTCTTCAAACTCATAATCCTGAATACGAGCGGCCTGTATATGCTTACTCAGTAAAACAAGCTGTTCATATCGCTCTTTACATATCTGACAATGCACAAGATGCTCTTCAACTTGAGTTTTCCATGGCTCACTTAGCTCACCATCAATATAAGCTGATAAAGTTTTATCATCTAGACACATGTAATTCCCCCTGATTCAGCAACTTTTCCAATTGCCGTCTAGCCCGATGCACCCGAACTTTCACATTGCTCTCAGAGATATTCAATATAGTGGCTATTTCCTTATAGTTCAAGTCACTATACTCTTTAAGCACTAACACCGCCCGCAATTTCCCTGGAAGTTCTTGTATTGCCTCTCGAACAAGAGCACATGCCTCTTGTCCAAGCACTTCATCTTCTCCAGTCACATGAACCGGTCGCGGTCGCTTTTTTATGCGTTCAACAGCGACATGTTCACGGCCCTTTCTTTTTACGTAATTGATTGAGAGATTCTTTGTAACCCTGATCAACCAATATTTTGCCTCATCAATCGATGGAAAAGAAAGATTCCGATTATAAAATCTGATAAATGCTTCTTGACAAACATCTTCTGATGCATCCATATTATAGGTCACATGATAAGCGACTCGCATCAGTACTGGGAACACTTCTTTATATACTTGTTGAAAAGATTCATAACCGCTACTTTGTATTTCCATAAATTTAACAACACACCATTGATTAAGTTACACGCTTTTTTTCCATTTTGTACCAGAAATAGTATCTTTTATCTCAACACCACGCTCTTTAAGTATACCACGTATCTCATCAGCTTTGAGATAATTCTTTGACTGCCTTGCTTCTTCACGTTCTTTGATTAAAGCAATGCATGTATCATCAAGACTATCATCCGTTAAGCACACTATCTTATCTATTCGTAAACCAAGGACTTTGTCAATGTCATATAACAAAGTAATCTTTTCTGACGGCGATAAAGATCCGTCTTTCACGATCGCCCATACTACTGAGAGGGCTCTTGGCATATTCAGATCATGCTGTATATAATCGGTAAACTCCTCTCTCAAAGCCCTTGGACGTTCAGAGAGTGTGGGTATCTCCTGAGGGGTTGCCCCGGCTTCTAAGAGTCCCCGTACACGCTCTTCAAGATTCTTTCGTGCAGTCCTAGCTGCATCAAGAGCCTTGAAGGAGAACTGAAGCTGCGAACGATAGTGCCCGCCAAGACAGAAATAACGATAATCCATCGGATCATAGCCCCTATCCTTCAAGAGAGAGAGGGTCATGAATTCTCCTTTTGACTTTGACATCTTACCAGTGTCATCAAGAAGGAACTCACCATGGACCCAGTATTTCACCCATGGGCTCTTACCTGTAGCTGCTTCTGCCTGTGCAATCTCATTGGTGTGATGTACAGGAATAAGATCAGTACCACCACAATGTATATCAAATTGTTCACCAAGATACTTCATACTCATCGCACTACATTCAAGATGCCATCCCGGGTACCCTGTCCCCCATGGAGAATCCCATATCATACTTTGATTCTCAAATTTTGACTTTGTGAACCATAAGACAAAATCTTTTGGATTTCGCTTATTTGAATCTATCGCAATACGTGCACCGGACCGTAACTCATTGAGATCCAGCCGTGCTAATTTCCCATATGTCGGAAACGTGTCAATACTGAAATAGACATTCCCGCCGGCGGTATAGGTATGTCCCCTCTTCTCAAGCTTCTTGATCAGAGCTATCATATCAGCAATATGCTCTGTAGCCTTACAGACAATCGTAGGAGTCTGGATATTCAGTTCTTCGGTATCATTGAAAAAAGCTTTTGTATAGAAATCTGCAATATCAAATACAGACTTACCCGTTTCCTTAGAGACCTTGACCATCTTATCTTCACCACTGTCACCATCCCCAACGAGATGTCCAACATCAGTAATGTTCATGACGTGCGTTACTTCATACCCGGAATAGATCATGACTCTACGGAGGATGTCTTCAAAAATATATGTCCGAAGATTTCCAATGTGGGCATAGTTATAGACTGTAGGCCCACAACAATAGAGTTTCACCTGTTTGTCAGCAATTGGAATAAATTCCTCAAGCTTACGATCCATCGTATTGTATAAAGTAACAGACATAATCCCCCCAATCTCATCAATACAGAATAATCAATAAGACATACATATTAATCATTCACAGATAGTCCCTATTGCATTTGCCCAAATCGTATATTTCATTTACAATAATAAAGGTACCTTTAATGTAAGAGAAACGGATAAAAAAATCAATATGGAACAAAAGATACAAGAAAACATAGATTTATTCCCCTATACATCAATCAAAATAGGTGGTCCTGCTGCATACCTAGCACATCCTAAGACTTTTGATCAACTCATAGAGTTGCTTAGTTGGGCATCAGAACGCACCATACCAGTAAAGATCATCGGTGGGGGATCTAATATTCTCATCTCTGAACACGGCATCAAAGCCCTTGTTATCGATACAAAAGGGCTAAAAGATATACACATACGAGGGACTCTGTTGACAGCATATTGTGGGAACACCTTGGAGGATGTCATAACAACAGCTACGGAGTATAGCATGGCAGGTCTGGAGACCTTCTCAGGACTTCCCGGGACTATCGGTGGTGCAGTACATGGGAATATCGGGTGTTTTGGACATGATATAGCAGAATTTATTGAATGGGTAGAATATCTTACATGTGATGGGGCTCTCCATCACATGATTCGTGACCAATACCATGATACCTATAGAGACTCACCATTCAAGCATCACCCTTGGATGATCACAGAGGTCTGTTTCAATCTGCAACCAGGAAAAGCCATAGCAATCCAAAGCAGAGGCAAAGAGTATCGTAAAAAGCGTAGAGACAATGGCCAGTATCGCTACCATTCTATGGGGTCTGTTTTCAAGAATCCTATTGACCCGTCGACAGGAGTCAGGATCTCTGCTGGAAAACTCATAGATGAAGCAGGGTTAAAGGGATACCGTATGGGAGGAGCGCAAGTTGCAGACTATCATGGGAATATCATCATAAACCCGAGAAATGAAGCAACAGCGGATGATATCCATCGTCTGATTGAACATATTCGTTCTCGTATCGAAATATTACAGGACATCAAGTTAGAAACGGAAATAGATTTTCTTGGGTCATGACAGTCATGAGAAATTAACATATTCGCAATACTAGAAGAGGTGTCTATATGAATGAACCACTGCAGCACTATTTAACGTATAAAGACAAGATGTCTTCTAATGAAATCAAACATTTCTTTGACACCATTCCCTTTTCTGATCTCTGTGAAGACTGGAACAACCTTGATGATAATCAGGCTTTATCGGTTTTTGTTGACCTTCCGCTGGAACTTAAAACAGACCTTATACCGGAACTCTCATATCAAGAGCAGGAGAAATTGATTCTTGGATTGACTGAGCAGAGTAAGCAAAAACTCTTTCAGATGATGGAACCTGATGATCTTGTGGACATCATGCAGTCTGTAAATAAAGAAGTACGAAATTCTGTCTGGAAAAACTTGAGTAACGAGGCAAAACGAGAAATGCTGTTTTTGCTTCGTTTTGATGAAGATGATGCTGCAGGTCTTATGACCCCGCGTTTCTTGGCAGTCCAAGCTCACATCACCGTAAAGCAAGCCATCAACTTCATTCGTCTAAATTGTGATAAAGTAGAATACCTTTTTAGTATCTATGTAATTGACCAACTAGAACGGTTGACTGGATTTGTAACGATCAAAGATCTTTTAGCTGCAGCAGATACCGAAAAGATCAACGACATCATGACTGCCAAAGTCGTTTCAGTCTATGAGGATACAGATCAGGAGGAAGCTGCTAAGATCATGGAGACGAACGATCTTGCATCCATTCCAGTTATCAATCATGACCATATTCTCATAGGGATCATTACTTTCGATGATATCATAGATGTCATCAGGGAAGAACAGACTGAAGATGTCTACAAAATGGGAGGTATGGCTACTTCGTCAAATTCCTATATGCGGAACAGTATCTGGGATCTGGTGAAGATGCGTGTACCATGGCTTATTATCCTCTTGCTCTTCGGAACATTTTCTGCAAACGTACTGCACCATTATGAATCAATATTGATGGGGGCTGCATTCTTGGTCATCTTCATGCCGGTCATCACCGAGACAGGCGGTAACGCTGGGTCTCAAG
The DNA here is from genome assembly GCA_964473495.1 of uncultured Spirochaetales bacterium. Classification (GTDB taxonomy): domain Bacteria; phylum Spirochaetota; class Spirochaetia; order CAKZLE01; family CAKZLE01; genus JAIPFY01. The sequence goes on along the minus strand of CAYYPJ010000105.1, from coordinate 1,473 downwards.
CATCAACATTGATGATACGCGGTCTTGCAACTGGTGAGATCCAACTAAAAGATGTTGGGACAATCCTCATGAAGGAACTGCTTATTGGTATAATCATGGGAATAATCACCGGCGCAGTCATCATGCTACGAAGTACTCTGCTTCCACCCGGCGTCGGGATCAAGGGGGGAATAGCTATTGGGTTATCGCTGATGATCGTCGTTTTTCTCTCAAATCTCATTGGGATCCTTGCTCCATTAGGAATTGCACGGCTGGGTAAAGACCCAACAGTCATGTCTGCTCCTTTGTTGGCAACTCTCATAGATATCTTCGGGTATGTAATCTATTTTGAAATTGCAAAACTCCTCCTCCATCTATAGAATCAGCCATTTACTGCACAGGGGATGAAGATAGATTCGTGCAGCACCTCATCTGAGACATTCCCATGCAGCGACCATGATCCAGCTGTAAAAGAACAAATGATCTGTATTTTCGGGTCAGATCCCTCTCCCCGGAGTTTTCCGGTAATCCTAAGACAACCATGAGTATATGTAACTGCAAGACTTCTGTAGATGTCCCATCGCCGAAAATCATACTTCAGTGAAGTACTGCCTGCAATTCGAAGTGAACCAATATCCCAGGTACAGGTGGTTTTGTCTTTTATTTCACGTTCCCCGCTGCGTGCATCATCCGTTCGAAAGGAATATGAACTTGCATGTGTATAGACTATTGAATCATGGGTTACCTTCAATTTACCCGTTATCGTTCGCTCATACGTCTGCTGTTGTGAAATTACATTCTGTTGATACTGTTTCATCTGCATGTCCCAGGAACATAAGCACTGAGGAGATACGGTAACATTGCAGCAAATATCATTAAGAAGCAGCAACTGTCGTTCAATCGGTACTGAAGAGTCAAATCCCTTTGCACTGCTTTTTTGTCCGAATGAGATGACGAAAGGATGAAAAGTACAAATACCAGATAGTTCAAGATGAGACACTGTGTGTTGATAGGAAGAGTATGATACAGCGCAACGTGCGTCCCCCGATAATAGATGATCACCGAGACTATAGAGTCGCAATCCGGCAAGAACCTGCTCTTTTATCTGAAAACTTGAGGAATAGAGTATCTGGTGCGCCGCTTCTGTGAGCTGATGTTGATAGACGAAGGCTCCTTCATACTGTATCTCATCAAGAGGAAGAACAGTTATCATCCCGAATCTATTCCAATCCCTATCAATCGTGCAAAATCCCTGAAAGGAGCCGGATAGAACAGGCACAGTCGTAAGTATGCTGATTGGGTTCCCATACTCATACGGGGTGACCCTAAGTCTCGTCGCTCTTGAGGAATCCAGTGTATGATATGGCTTCATACAGGTTTCAAGAAGCCCTACACAGGATAGATCCCCAATTGAGAGCAGTTCATCCCAATGAAGTTTCACCACACAAGAATCAAAACTTAGTCCTTCCCCCCGTCTGCCATGGATCCTCACTC
>CAYYPJ010000104.1:2806-9087 GCA_964473495.1 uncultured Spirochaetales bacterium | reverse complement strand
AATCATATATTTATCCACATAAGAGGAATCACTACATGTCACAAACAGAGCCTTTTGAATAAGTCTTTAAGTCTTCTTTCTTGAATTAAAAAAGACTTATCAGTTTTTTTAAAATACATTAATAATTTCCCCACATGACTATCGTAAATTGGGTATACTATTGGCTTCTGCTTTCAACAATGTCTTTTGATTGACTTTAGTCCACAGACTTCGGCAAGGCCTCCTGGTTTTTTCCATTTTTTTTGGACCCCCTAAAACTGCAGGATTCACTGGGGCCCAGCTGGTACTAGATCGTGGATATCTTTCTGCTGAGTCTATGAGACTGCTGGTCAAAAGACGCATAAGATGCATCTTATACTTTTTCTGCTTTTTCCTGTATAGAGTCGATGCAGTCAAAAGAGGTGTCTGGCCTCCTATCGGCGGGGAAACTTTCTCATACTTTCATAGATCCAGCGAGCTGCATCATCAATACTCTGCGCAAAACAGGTACCGGTATCAAAAAAAGGTATCTGATAGGTTCTGCACTGGTCTCTCATCATCGAGCTTTCAGTCAAGAACTGCTCAATGATCTTTATCAATGCGTCATCAGAGGTTTCTGCTGTCCAATCATTCTTTCGCTCATACAGGCGAATATCCTGCAGCTTCTCTTCTGCTGTTAAGGATGAATACCCAAGATAGACTATCTTTATATCATGGGGACGAAGGACTTTCTGGTAATCGATGGGAAAAAGTTGATAGAGATCGATTACCACATCAAGTTCTTCATAGGCTATATGCTGCAGATACCTGTCGATGAACACTGCAAGATCGGGACTGAATGTCCTGTTGTCATCACAATGGTGAATACCTGTCTCAGGATAGAGCTCTTCCAATGTTGAGATCAGCGGATCACCGGGGATAAAGAAGAACCCGAGACGTTTGCATATCTCTCTTGCCAGGGTGCTTTTCCCAGAACGTGAGACACCAGCTATGATTATCTGCATGGGCCTCTCCTCTGCTATTTCCTATCAGATCGGACAGGTCACCGAAGCACTCATCAGCACCTCTGCATGAAACCCCGGAACAGGGATTCCTTCCAGTGAAGTCTTGATAGCAGTACCTTGCACCACTACATGCTGTACATCACCAAGGATTGCGAATCTGAATCTGTACGTTCTGCCTGTTTTCTGCTTTATCGTTTTTAGATCAATAGCTATCGTATCATTCACTACGGTGTATGATATCGCAACTTCATCCTCATCCCCCGCTAAATAGGCAAAACTCTTTCCGTCATCCATATGATAGAGGAAGCTGCTTGATCGCTCCTTCCCGCTATGCACATCCGGAGCAATAAGCATGGTAGATGCCGAGAGGTCAATGGATTCGGTCGAACCGCCTGTCACAGGTTCAAAGGTTAGCGGGATGATAGCTCCTGCGCGCATGAACAGATGCAGTCTATCACCGCTCGTATCAATGGTCATCGTCTCTTTTCCGAAAGTCCACGCTCCATCGTATAGATCGACCCATGCCCCTTCAGGGATGAGCACCTCTCTGATCCCCTTTTCTTCTGCCGCCCCCCACAGATTCGGCGCCTGCAGGAGAGATCCTCCGATCATGAACTGCTCGGCATTCTTACTAAAGCGTTCATCTTCAGGATAATGGAGCAGCATAGGTCTTATAATTGGATGCCCGGTACGTTCCTCCTCGATAAAGAGCTGATACAGATACGGCAGCAGTGTATATCGTGCACTGATGCAAGTACGGACGATAGCAAGAACTTCGGGGCCAAAGGCCCAGGGTTCTTGATTCCGAGTCCCGTCAGCACTGTGGTTTCTCATAAACGGGAATAGATAACAGCACTTATACCAGTCAATGAAATTCTGTTCTTCTGCATTACCGCCGAACCCCCCGATGTCAGAACCGGCAAAGGGAATCCCAGAGAGGGAAAGACTAAGAATCATCTCTACGTTCTTACGCAGGTGATGGTAATTTGAAAGGTTGTCCCCAGTCCAGACAGCTCCGTATCGACTGCTGCCGATACATCCGCTTCTGCTGAGCACAAAGGGGCGCAGATTCGGGCGGCAAGCCGTAAGTCCTTCGTAGGTAGCCTGCATCATTCCTCTTCCATAGGCGTTATGGTAGGACTCGTGTGACGCCCTACCGCCACTGAAAAGCATATTCTCAAGTTCTGAGGAACCGGTACTCGGGTCATTCATGTCTATCCAGAAACCATCAAACCCATTCTCTGCAAGTCGGGCGGTCTTTTTTGCCCACCAGGCCCTCGCTCTTGCCAGCGAGAAATCAGGGAAGTAGGAGGCTCCAGGCCACACGAACCCGACAAAAGGTGTTCCTTCCCCAGTCTTACAAAAGATATCCTCCTGCAGTCCTTCTCTGCACGATGGATAATCATGATCCACCTTGATCCCCGGATCCAGAATCGGTACTACTCTCCGTCCTCTTCTTTTCAGTTCTGCAAGCTGCAGCTTGAGGTCTTTGAATGAGTCCTCTTTGATTGAGAAGATCCGATAACCATCCATGTAGTCTATATCGAGCCAAAGACCGTCACAAGGAATATCATACTCAGTAAAGTGTTTATCCAGAGAATGGATATCCTTGATTGATGCATATCCCCACCGGGACTGGTGATATCCCAACGACCAGAGCGGAGGACGGGGAGTCACACCTGCTGTCTGCTGCATCGCTCCGACAATCTGTAATGGATCATTACCGGGAAAGAGATAGAGTTCCGGTGCAGAACCGGCCGCACCGAGATAGAAGAATTTATGATCCTGCTCAGTTTCTGAGACCCCCTCGATGACCTGCCGTGCTCCGGTATCCATAAAGACCGGATAGGGAGAAGGGACAATGACTCCCAGCCAAAAGGTCCCAATATGTATCAGAAGCGTCGCTGCGGAGAGATACATAGGGTCGGTCTGCCCATAGGCTATATCATAATCGGAAAAGTCAGCCCAGATGTCGGTATTCCAGAATTTCGTTCGTATCCCCGACTTCTCAAAACCAATATTCTTTTCACCCATACCATAAAAACGCATAGTACTATCAAGAGAGAAACACCAGAGCCACTTCTTTCTTTGTACCCCGAAAGGAAGTCCATCGTAGGGTGTAAGGACCTTCTTGCCCTTCGGATCCAGTATGGTGACTCCTCCTTCTTCATCGAAAAAAGCCGAATATCGTGATGCGTCACCGGTAGGATCCTTCGCATCAACAAGAGATGCATGTGTATCCCATCGCGGAGATCGTACCGTGACATGAAAGATATCAGATCCAAGATCCTCGACTGTGTAGGTCTTCTGCCTATCCCCTGCCGGTAATGGCACAAAGTTGTATGGATGATCGATTTTCTGAAAGTACATCACTTACCCCAAGTAGAAAGATATGTTGAAAACAGCTCATCTGATAGCGGCCAATGTGCTGACAGTTCACGATAGACCGGGATGATCTCTAATGGAGCATCCCGTTCGATCCATCTATTACCGTCGATCGATTCCCCTCTCCAGCAATCCTTCCACATCCCTGCGGGGAGATAGATTCGCCGCTTGGTCTCACCGCGGTGTAATACGGGGGCAACGAGCAATGCCCGTCCAAAACAGTACTGATCCTCTATCTTCCAGCACTGTTCATCTTCAGGATTGTCGAACCAGAGGGGTCTCATAAGAGGTTCCCCCTGTTCACAGCACCAGGATGCTTCCTGGATACTATAGGGAAGTAGAGCCATACGCAGTTTTGCATAGAGACGATAGATGGCCAGAACCCGATTATCTTTATGGCACTCTGCAATATTCCAGGGAGTCCTATCGACATGGGGAATCGTATGATCGTGGTACTCCGAATGATACTGCATGATCGGACTCAATGCTGCAGTTGAGGTAGAACGCAGATAGAGTTCAGCAGATGGTATATCACCGCTGAAACCTCCGATATCCCATCCGATAAATGGTATACCGGATATGTTTGCACTCAATACTGCGTTGACGACCCCGCGATAAGCCTCCCATGTTGAACCCTGATCTCCTGTCCAGTGGCAGGGAGTCTGCTGCACACCAGTATAGCCGGAACGACTGAAAGTTACGCCGTTACCCTTCCCCATGCTCTTGTCCATAGCCTTCTTATAGGCTTCCAGATAGTGTGCTGGATAGGTATTTATCAGTCGATCCCCAAGAGGTTCTGTCGCTCCGGTCTTCTGCAGCTCTTCACTTCGAGCCGCTGACGGCCTTACCGAATAGCCCCAGATATGCTCCCCCCCATCGGTCTTGAATCCATCTACTCCGCACTCTTTCATGAGGTACTCCCGTTTCTGGAACCACCAGTCCTGAGCTTTCTGTGCTGATAGATCTATGACCATACTATCGTGAAACCATCCAGGCCGTACGGTATAGGGAGAACCGTCAGCTTCACGCAGACATAATCCCTGTTCTTGGACATATACCGCATCTCGTATATGCTGCTCGGGAATCTCTTCTCCCTCAAGGAATGCTTTGACTATCGGTATCTGCCATAAGATCAGTCGTTTACCCTCTTCATGCAGGGTATCTATCATACCTTTAGGATCAGGCCATAATCCCTCTTCCGGGAAGGAGAAATCATCCAGGTGCATGGGCTCTTCAGGAGACTTCGGGGTATACTCAGCTTCATTCCAACAATAAAAGGTCGCCTCATCGCTCCATGCTTCGATGACAACGACTGTTGCCGGTATATCGAGATCATCACTCTTTTTGACTTCTTTCAGAACCCGTTTCTGACTGTTCCACTCATTACTGCTCATCCAAGGTCCAAAAGCCCAGTCAGGTGGTTGTCTTGCCCCCCCTGATTCTCTGCAGAACCCACTTACTATCTCTTTTGGAGTTCCAAAGAACCAGAACATGTCAAGGGCATCGGCATCCCCCATCTCTGCGGTCAGACCCCATGTCCCTATATCCTGTGCACCCATGTCATACCGGATTGTCCTATCACTCTTGATAAAGTTTCCGTATCCACGCTTCGATAGAAAGAATGGAACGGGAAGGTATGTCTTGAGCCGTTGATTTCTGTACTGTTCAAAGACTCTGTTCTCGATTACTTCTCCAGACTGATCAAGTCTATTATATCGCTCACCAAATCCATAGAATGATTCTTGATCACCTGCAGTAAAATTGATGGTAATCTCACGGTGTATCACCCCGTCACCGACAGGATAAGCACTGCAGCTGATCGGTCCTGCACTTTGGATCTGAACATCAGAAGAGCTCATCGGTTTCATCTGCAGCATAAACGGGTTCCGTCTTATCTGAAACTCCATAGCCTCATATTGCACACATTCTATCTCACCTCTACGACTTATGGAAAGGAGGCGATCCGCATCAGTTGTTCCCTTGAGAGTACGCTCTACTGAGAATTGTGTATGAATAGTCTCGCCTTCTCTTTCCCATATCCAATGCAGCTGTTCAGCATGTTTCTCTCCGCTCGAGAGGGTCATGACAAATCGACCCTTCTCATCCACAAAGCAGGATTCATAGCTGTCATACACGTTCTCTTTTGCTACGGTATAGGTGAAGATCTCAGTCTCTGTGGAAGATACTCCATTGCTGGCACGAAGTTGATAAGAAACAGCTGTTCCTCCCGGCAGTCCGGGGAGTGATGCTATCCAATACCGGTCACATCCACTGTTACCGACACTGTCACTTGCTCCGACACAGATCGCAGAGACGATCCCTGCTGTTTGCTCCCCATCCTTCATCCAGATAAGATCCACTCTTTCAGCAGCATCTACGGGATCAATGACTGCACCGACTACCACATTCTGATTGTTTTTAGGATAGCGGGGAAATCGTTCGAACGGCTGTTGGAAATAGGGCTGTTCATTCCCCAGCGGGATATGCTGAATAGACAGCTTATAGTGCTTCATCGGTAAATTCCTTATTATAACTACGGGTTGAGGCACCTATAACGACCGTTATCTCTATTATAGGTGCCTCATTTGTATCTGCAAGTTCTCTACTCTATAGGTATACTATGAGTATACATCATAATTTAATAGTTGCTTCTGCCTCTTTCTGCGCCATATCCAATGCTTCTTGTGCTGTAAGAAGACCATCTCTTGCCTTTTCTATCTTTGTATTCACAATATTCGATAATTCTGCGAACTGTTCAAGTGCAGGTGGTTTTACGGCATAATCAAGCGAGTTCAAGACTGCGATCTTGTTTTCCGGCGGTGTATTCTCGATGTATTTCTTCATGATTTCAGGGTCAGCTACGGTCGGTAATTCCCATTGAGCATCCAGTCGTAGATTAACTACTCTTGGATC
>CAYYPJ010000104.1:0-2796 GCA_964473495.1 uncultured Spirochaetales bacterium | reverse complement strand
AAGCTAGGAAATTAAGGAATTCCAATGCCTCTTCAGGATGTTTCGTTGTTCTGCTGATACAGCCGACATTACCAAAGAAATGGGTAGCTTTAGCGGTATTACCAGGTTCCACTTCAACTCCCCATGGGAAAGTAACACGCTGCTGCAGGTCATTGAATGCCCATACACCATTGAGCCACATACCTAATTTCCCTTCTACGAACAGATCAGCCTCAGGTCGGTCAGCCTGTTCTTCTTTTGTCGGCATCACATGGTATTTGTATACTCGATCCAGCATATACTGGAGAGTAGCAACATTCTGGGGGCTGTTGATTGTCAGTTTCTTCCCGTCAGGAGTCATAAGTCCTCCGCCATTCTGCTGAGTCACTTTATAGAACTCCCAGAATTGAATAGGGTTGAACGTTCCCCAGATATCATCTCCTAAAGCCGATATCTTCTCAGCTGCATCCAGTGAATCAGCCCACGTCCAGTCACTGTTTGGATAAGCTACACCGGCTTTATCAAACAAATCGCAATTATAGATCAACACAACTGTTGAGAACATCAGTGGTACTGCAAGTAATTCACCGTCAAAGCTCACTGCTTCCAGCAATCCTTGGCTATAGACGTTCTTATCAATTCCGGTCGATGCAAAGAGGGGATCAAGTGATCGTAGAGATCCGCGCGTTGCATGTGCAAGGAAATTCTCCATATTCAGTTCAAAACAATCAGGGGCATCATTCCCGGCTATCTTGGTAACAAGCTGGGTCCAGTAGTTATCACCATATCCCATTGCTTCGTTCTCAATATGAATATTCGGATGATCTGCTTCAAAAAGATCGATCATCTCTTGAAGTACAGCCGCATTGGTCTCCCCCGCAGAGAAGTTGTTATACTTCAATGTTATGACACCCTCATCTTCAGCTTTTCCTGTCGCAAATACTGGCATTATAGCAAAACATACTAGCAAGAATACCATCCCTAAGCGAATACAAGTCTTCATCTTCTCACTCCTTTTTTTCCATCAAAGATGATGGATCATATCTTTCATTGCACACAACTTCTTGTATACAAATTGATTACCCTTTTATACCTCCGGTAGCAAGTCCTTCTTCCACATATTTCTGCGCGATGATATAGACAATCACGATTGGTATGATCGATATGAGGGATCCTGCCATCAAATAGTGCTGATAGTTCCCAAACTGCGTTCCCATATTCCCCAGACCTAACTGAAGTGTCCATTTACTTCTGTCTGAAAGCACAATAAGAGGCCATAGAAAAGTATTCCAAGCACCCATAAAGTTGAACAGCCCCATGGTGAAGAGTACCGGCCGTGATAACGGCAGCATGATGGTCCAGAAAATTCTATAAAGCGAAGCCCCGTCCATGATCGCCGCCTCCATGTAGGTGTTGTTGATTCGCATCATATTCTGTCTGATGAAAAAGATCGCGAAGGCATTGCACAATGCCGGCAGAAGGAGGGCGGTATAGGTATTAAGCAGTCTAAACGATTTCAGGATCATGAAGTTCGGGATCATGGTAATAGTCCCGGGAAGCATCATGGTAAAGAGAAACAGGGAAAACAGTGCATTCTTCCCTTTGAATTCAAGTTTAGCAAAAGCAAATGCCGCCATTGCCGCTGTTAACAGGGGAACAATCGTCAATAAGATAGAGACCTCAAAACTATTGAAGATACTTCGAGCAAAATTGATATTGCTCAAATGAAAGATCTTGGTATAAGCTTCTGTGCTGGGATCTTTCGGAATCCATCGTATCGGTATGGTATGAATGGCCTCTTTTGCCTTGAATGAAGTACTGAGCATCCAGAGAAACGGGACTATTGCAGCGGCTGCAATCGAAGTCAAGAGAATATAGAATAAAACCATCTTCACTGTTTTAGCTTTCATAGGTAACCCACTTCTTCTGCATGGAGAACTGAATGATCGTCGCGATGAAGATAACAAAAGCGAGTACCCATGCTATTGATGATGCATAACCCATATTGTAATACGTGAATGCCTGCCTATAGACTTGTTCGACCGGCACCCGTGTAGCTCCAGCCGGTCCTCCTCCTGTCATGATATAGATCGACTCAAAGACCTGAAATCCAGCAATGACATTGATGATGACCAGGAGGAAGAGTGTCGGAGATATCAGCGGCATGGTAATATTCCTAAAACGCTGCCAAGCTGATGCACCGTCGATCCTGGCTGCTTCATAATAGGTCTTATTTATTCCCTTAAGTGCAGCTAACAGGATGAGGGCGTAGTAACCAGTATCTTTCCAGATCGCAGCGATCACAACACCCGGCATCGCCCATACCTGATTGGTCATCCAGCTTGGTCCGTTTATACCCAGAATAAGCAGCCAGTTATTGAGCAGTCCATATTTTCCATTGAGTATCCACTTCCAGATAAGTGCGACTGCTACCCATGAGGATATGACCGGCAGATATAAGAGGATCTTATAAACATGCTTTCCGACGAAGTCACGATCAAGCACGAGAGCCTCAATCATAGAGGTGATCATGATCAATGGGATATAGAGAACCATATAGTAGAATACATGGGCATATTGGCTTGGGATGTCTCCATTGACAAGAGATCTTTTGAAGTTTTCCAATCCTACGAATTTAATGGCACTCATCGGTTTCAGAGGATCATACTCAAGAACGCTCATCACTGCTGAGATCAGCATTGGTGCAAGGAAAAAGATGATCAATGCTGCTGTCGCAGGTAATAAGAATATGAATACTGCTCGTCTTCTCTCTGTCTGGCTCCCTACATACATAATTCTATTCAACTCCCCATGATT
>CAYYPJ010000103.1:4578-9150 GCA_964473495.1 uncultured Spirochaetales bacterium | reverse complement strand
TGGTAAACGTCCGTTGGCGCTGATGGAGGAGTGTGATTTTATCGGTGATGATGTATTCTATGCTCATGGGATTCATTTTAACGATGATGAACTTTTGCGACTTGCTCAGACTGGGACGCACATCTCTCACTGCCCCTCATCAAATATGAGACTGGGATCAGGAGTATGCCGTGTCCATGAAATACTCCCTATGGGAATCAATGTTGGTATCGGTGTGGATGGTTCTGCTTCTAATGACTCATCAGATTTTCTTGGTGAGATGAGAAATGCACTGTTACTGCAGCGAGTCACCTATGGCAGCGGGGCACTGAATGCAAAAGAAGTCTTCAAGATGGCAAGCGAGAATGGTGCAAAGATGCTCCATTTTGATAAAGTAGGAAAACTTGAAGTGGGATATGCTGCAGATGCTGCTATATTTGATATAAGTTCTTTCGAATATGCAGGTTCTCTATCAGATCCATTGGCAGCACTCATTTTCACCGGTTTCAACCATGCTGCAGACTTTACTGTTGTGAATGGCAGCATTGTTGTCGATCATGGGAAACTCGTGGGTTTCGATGAAGGGAAATTAGCGAAAGAGGCTAATAAAATAGCATTTGCTCTGCTTGAGAAATAGCGATATGAACTGGGAGGGGATATGATAAAAGAATTTATTTCTAGCAGTTCCTTAAAAGAATTACTCGTAAGACGCAACACATTGGGTGATACGAGTATCTTAATTGCCGGGGGCACTGAGTTACGGAGGCTGGATTCACCTGCGATGAAAGATGAACAGGTCTATTTGAGCCTGGATGGATTGGGACTTGATACTATATCTGTGAAAGATGATGGTATCTATATCGGATCCATGGTGACCCTGCAGCAGATTGTTGATTCTTCAGATGTTCCTCCATGGATACAGGAAGCAGCCCATGGTGCGGGATCGAGAACATTGAGGAATATGGCAACAATTGGAGGCAATATTGGAGCGTTTCGGGATGATTCATATCTTATACCTGCATGTATTGCTGCAAAAGTGCGGGTACTCACTGCCGATATACGTGAAGATGGGGATATCATTGAAGATGATGTTCCCATAAGAGAGTTCATAGAGAATTTCTCATCGTTCAGATCATCATGTATCACGAACATAGCTATAAAGAAATTGGATAGATGTGTGTTGGTAAAAAGATATTCACGAACTGCACAGCGAAGACCAGATGCTGCCATAGCATTTGGTGCTGACTGTTCAGATGAAACGATAAAAGATATACGGATAGCAGTCGGAGGCCTTGGGCTGGGTATTACTCGATTGCATAAGGTCGAAGATGGGATCATGAATCAAAGTCTGCAAACGTATAAAGAGATCAGACAGGTTGTTGACGATACAATCGACCCGGTACAAGATATCACTGGAAGTGCTGCATATAAACAGTATCTAGTCAGTATCACTCTTGCAGATATGTTACAGACCTGTGTAGAGAATGCAGAAGGAGGTCCATCCACATGAAAATATCATGTAATATCAATGGATTGAATAAAGTGTTCTATGTAGAACCGAACGAGACAGTACAGCACCTTTTAAAAAGAAACGGCTATATCGCTGTTCGCGATAGCGATAATAATGAAGGATTTGCCGGTAGTGATACGATTCTAGTTAACGGTCTGCCGGTGTATGCGAACCTGCTCTCTGTCGGCCAGATTGAAGGGAAGACACTGAAGACACCAGAATCATTAGTAGAAGGAAGGAAGTTGAATGTCGTTCAACAGGCTATGGTGGATACAGGTGTTGTGCAATCAGCATATAACGCTCCTGCGATGGCATTGATCATCACTGAGTTACTCAGTAGAGAGAAGGATCCATCTGACGAGGAGATATCTGATGCCTTATCTGGTATCTTCAATCGTGCTACGGGATACAAACAATTCTTTCAGGCAGTACATCTTGCAAAAGAACGTATGCATGATCCTGAGTATACTACCGAAATAGCTCCTGAATTCAGAGAAGATCTTCGAGTAGTGGGCAAGGTGAAACCTAAGATTGACGGGAAGAAACTTGTGGCTGGTTGGAAAGCGTTCGTGGAAGATATGGTAGAACCTGGATCCTGCTGCCTGAAGATGCTGAGAAGTCCGCATGCACATGCATATATCACAGAGATCACTACGAAAGAAGCTGAAGCTCTGCCGGGTGTGTTACTGGTCATCACGTACAAGAACTGTCCTGACAGATACTATGGTAAGGCCGGGCAGGGGTTCCCGGAACCCTCACCCTATGATAGTCGTATGTTCAATCAAAAAGTCAGACATGTTGGTGACAGGGTCGCTGCAGTAGTCGCAGAGACTGCAGAGATCGCTGATGAAGCGTTACAGAAGATCGCAGTCACCTATGAGGTCCTGCCGGCAATATATACCGTAGAAGAAGCTATGGCTGATAATGCACCAATTGTACAGAATGGCATAGTAGAATATGTAGATGGCGCTCCTGATGATCTTGAACAGTACAATAAGCGTGCAGAACCGAGAGATGGGAAGGTTGTGATCCAGTTTCCCATTGATGCTGATCCCCATAGGAATATTGCTGCTGGAGCACATGGGGGTATTGGTGACATCGATGAGGGCTTTGCAGAAGCAGATACCGTCATCGAACGAACTTATCAAACCTCACAGGTACAGTGTACACCCCTTGAGACCCATATATCGTATGCAAGAATGGACAATGATCGGGTGATCCTGCATGCATCAACACAAGTACCCTGGCATCTCCGCAGGATTGTAGCGACTGCCCTTGGTATCAGTGAAAACAAAGTTAGAGTCATAAAAGAGCGTGTCGGAGGCGGATACGGTTCTAAACAGGATATTCTACTTGAAGATGTAACAGCATATGCTGCATACGTGACAGGACGCTCTGTGTTATACCACTATACTCGTAAAGAGGAGTTCATAGGGAACAGTACACGACATCCTATGAAGATAACGGTGAAATTGGGAGCCAAGAAGGATGGTTCTTTGACAGCAGTATATATGGATGTACGGGCAAACACCGGTCCATATGGGAATCATTGTCTGACTGTACCGATGAATGCCTGCTCAAAATCGCTGCCTCTGCTGATGTGCGATAACATAAAGTTTGACGTAACGACATACTATACCAATATACCGCCGACAGGTGCGTATCAGGGATATGGAGCACCTAAAGGTAGTTATGCACTCATGTCTGCATTAGGAGAACTTGCAGAAGAACTGGATATCGATCTGCTCGAACTCATAGAGAAGAATAGAGTTCGTGATGGATCTCTTCTCGAGATCCTGAAGTGTCTTGGCGAAGGGCGTGAAGGGACATCGGCTCACGTGAAGAGCTGCGGTCTAGGTCCTGCACTCAAAGAAGGTTCTCAGATGATAGAGTGGGGCAAGCGAGAGATCTCAGATAATCCGCATGTGAAGATCGGTAAGGGTGTGGCAATCATACAGCAAGGTTCAGGACTCCCCGGGCTGGATCACTCCTGTGCAGATATAAAGATGTTGGCAGATGGGTCTTTTATGCTTCACTCAGGCGGGGCGGATCTTGGTACTGGTCTTGATACAGTATCGGTAAAATTTGCCGCTGAAGTGTTGTGTGTCGATATGAAGGATGTTTCTATTTTGTCTGGTGATACCGACAATACCCCTTTCGATACTGGTGCATATGCATCAAGCGGGACATTCTTTTCCGGCAGTGCAGCTAAACTGGCAGCTGAAGATCTTAAGAAGAAGATTCTTGAGACTGCTTCTGAACTATTAGACGAACCTGTTGAGGACATGAAGATGATCTATCCAGGTAAAGTGGTATCCAAGAAGGGTAATGAGCTCACTTTCTGGAAAATAGCGCAAGAGACTCAAGCAGGTCTCGGAAAGGGGCAGCTTGTTGGATATGCATCGTTTACCACGGAAGATTTTGCTTTCCCCTATGGGGCACATTTTTGTCAGGTTTCAGTGAATGAACATACTGGTAATATCCATGTTGACAAATACTATGCACTGCAGGATTGCGGCACCCCGGTGAATCCAGAGCTTGCTTTGGGACAAATATATGGTGGATCTTTTAAGTCTATCGGGCATACGCTGTATGAAGATATGATACTTGATGAGAAAGGAGTTTGCCAGGTAACTGGTCTGCGCGATTATGGGGTTCCGATGATAAGTGAACTTCCTACAGATTTTCAGGCAGTTTTAGTCCCTACCAATGATCCATATGGACCATTTGGCGGGAAATCAGTTTCAGAGATAAGTTGTAATGGTGCAGCACCTGCAATAGCGAATGCTATCCATGATGCGGTTGGTATTTGGATGAGATCATGGCCCTTTACACCGGAAAAGATTTTACGGGCATTAGGCAAGATATAAGGTGTATGTATACCGGATGGTATGATCAAATAAAGCTTTAAAGGGATTGGTAAGAACGTATGGAGAGATTTGATATTCAGAAGATGGTTGAGGTATTGAAGAAATTAAAAACGAAAAGAATGTATCTGAATGATTTTTTTCATACTTGGAAAGAAAGTGCTGATGAGATCAGTGCAACATTTGAAGTTGCGGATATATTGCGGGCAATGAGAG
>CAYYPJ010000103.1:3729-4568 GCA_964473495.1 uncultured Spirochaetales bacterium | reverse complement strand
AGAGAACAATATATCGTCAAAGGTCTTTGATAGTGGATTGGGAATATCGTTATTTAGAGACAATTCGACAAGAACACGATTCAGTTATGCAAGTGCATGTAATATGCTGGGTCTGGAAGTACAAGATCTGGATGAGAAGAAGAGCCAGGTCTCACACGGTGAGACAGTTCGTGAAACTGCGAACATGATCTCATTCATGGCTGATGTCATTGGCATACGTGATGATATGTATATCGGCAAGGGACATGCCTATATGAAAGAGGTCGCAGATGCTGTGCAGTCAGGATATGAACAGGGGATACTCGACCAACGTCCAACGTTGGTTAATCTTCAGTGCGATATTGATCATCCTACGCAGTCAATGGCTGATATGCTGCATGTCATTCATGAGATGGGGGGTATCGAGAACCTGAAAGGAAAGAAAATCGCAATGACCTGGGCATATTCGCCATCCTACGGTAAACCGTTGTCTGTCCCTCAGGGAGTTATCGGATTGTTTACCCGATTTGGTATGGATGTCGTTTTGGCTCATCCTGAAGGCTATAATGTCATGCCGGAGATTGAAGAGGTCGCAAAAACGAACGCAAAGGATAGCTGCGGCAGTTTTACGCGTGTACATACGATGGAAGAGGCTTTTCAGGATGCAGATATCGTTTATCCAAAGAGTTGGGCACCTTTTTCTGTTATGGAAGAAAGAACCGAACTTGTGGAGACCGGTTCGTTCGATAAACTGGAAGAATTAGAGAAAAGATGCCTTGAGCAGAATGCCCAGCACAAAGATTGGGAATGCACTGAAGAGATGATGGCAAAGACAAAGGATGGGAAGGCTCTATACATGC
>CAYYPJ010000103.1:0-3719 GCA_964473495.1 uncultured Spirochaetales bacterium | reverse complement strand
GTCTTCCTGCAGATATCACGGATGTCAGTTGTGAAACAGGTGAAGTCGCCGCTTCAGTATTTGATCGCTATAGAATCCCCCTCTACAAGCAGGCTAGCTTTAAGCCGTATATTATCGCTGCTATGATTTTCCTGAGTAAATTTGAAGATCCAGCGGGTAAATTACAAGAATTATTAGAATCTGCAGAAAAACGTATACGCTAACAGACTTCAAGAAATTTCTCCTGAAAGGACAAGCCGATTGTGAAAACATTCGGCTTGTCCTTTCAGCAGTTGTATATCTCATTATCGATGAATAGATCGACGAGTTTGGGATCGAATTGAGATCCGGAACAAAGTTTCAACTCTTCAACGGCAAGTACTTTGGGAAGAGCGGATCTGTATGGACGAGAACTTGTCATTGCATCAAATGCATCAGAGATAGTGACTACACGGACAAGTAATGGGATTTCTTCACCGCAAAGGCCATCGGGATAGCCTTTGCCATCATACCGTTCATGATGGTTCCTGATGATTGATAGGTATGGTTTGAACATGTCAATATGTTTTACTATGCGTTCTCCGGCTTCAGGATGCATCTGAATAATAGTATATTCATCGTTTGTCAAAGCTTCTTTTTTATTCAGGATGCTCTCTGGTATTCCGATCTTTCCGATATCATGAAGAAGTGCACCTCCCTCTAGAATTGCGATATCATCAAGAGAAAGATGAAGATACTCTGAAAGTCTTAATGAAAGATCACGTACTCTGCTGCAGTGTCCTTTTGTATACACATCTTTCTGTTCAATAGTCTCAGAGAATGCTTCTATCGTATCCATAGTGGTATGCATGATGGTGGTTTGGGCTCTATTCAACTGATCCTCTAATTTCTTTTGGTATTCAGCACTGATACTCATGGCATGAGCCTTGAGTTTCTTATCATGAGCTTTATGTAAGACACGTTCAACACATTTCAATAGATCTTGTTTTTCTACAGGTTTCGATAAGTAGTCAGATGCCCCTAAACGTATAGCCTTCATGCCTGTATCTAAATCACTATAGGCAGTGAGCATGATGATTGGAATCTCAGGGTAGTCCTTTTGTAGTATTGGCAAGACTTCAAAGCCCGATAATCCAGGCATATTGATATCAAGAATAATTATATTTACCGTATTTGATCGTTTTGATAACTCATCAAAGAGTTCTTCACTATTTGCACATGTTGTTACAGCATAGCCAGCTCTTGTAAGAATGATATTTAATATCTTTCTAATAGAAGCATCATCATCAGTGGCAATAATATGTTGTGTAATCAATTGTAAGTACTCCTACCAGTGCTTAGTGATCTTTCTTAGAGGAAAGAGGAAAGGCACTTTTCCTTTATATTCTTTATATCCGATGAATGTCCTAGGAAATATAATAAAATCTTCCACCAAGATAAGCAGAAAATTGCAAATTGTAAAAACGATCATCATATATATAATGATTCTGTCGGTAAAATACACGATAAAAAGTATATTTATGACAGTATACCAGATAAATCCCGGATGTCGAGAGAAAGAGTAGGTACCATGAGAATATAGCATGGGCCTCTCAAAAAGATCAGTCTCTTTGACGGTTTTATGGTAGTATAAGGGAATCTCAATAAGTGCCGAGTAGAGTAGTAATAGACTAAACAGTATCAGTAATGAGCTGAACAGTATGGGTTTCAGGGTAAAAGAGAACGTGAAATACCGTATTAGAATCACGACATACGGAATTATTGTGAACAGAAAACCTAGTGAGGTAATATTATGAATAACACGATTCTTTGTGTTTTTAGCTATGTCATAGATGAATAACAGTAAATATCCTGCAATTCCATAAAAAAATAAATTGCTTATTTCCATATTGTATCTATATAATATTACAAACAGGAACAATTGAAAAGTAAAAAAGGATCCTATATGATCATAAATGTATCAACGCTAATTCCTGCCATTTCATTTATACTCTATATCTTCTTTGCAGCCTTTGGTTTCATGCAATACAAGAAAGATAGATTCTATTGGTCGTTTCAGTTTTATATGTTGGTTCTTGCTCTCTGGGGCTTTGGTTCCATGATGATGCACTTGAATAGCGGCTTCATGACTCCTTTGTTCTGGAACCGGATAATGCTTATAGGTCTATTATCAGCACCCTTCCCCCTAGTCAAATTCATTCTTGACATCATGGATATACACAAACGGTTTATTCGCACATTTTGTAATTACAGTCATCTACTGATCATCCTGCTCATGATCCTGAATTTCATGGGGAGGATTGTTGTAGACGCTGGATTTGATAGTAATAATAATTTTTACTATATTATGGGAAGAGGAGCGATTATCGCTTATTCAGTCAGTTATATTTACCTGTCTTTGACTATGATCATTATTTTTGCAGGACGGAAGAAGAACCATGTTGATGGATATGGGCAAAATATCTATCTGCCGCTTATCGGAGTTGGCATCATGTTAGCGGGGATCCTGACAAATCTGATCCCAAAGTTCGGTGAATATCCTATTGATGTATTTGCCTCCACTATCAATGCCCTGCTTCTGTTCTATACCATCTACAAATATAAATTGATCAACTATTCTCGAATTGGGATGCGTATCCTCTATTCAACCGTTTTAGCACTGTTTGCTTCAATCGTATATTTTTTGATAATTACTGTAATTAGGTTCTTTAACAAAGATTTTGCTCCTTATGATGTTGCTCAGTTATCTTTGATTATTGGGATTGTCACGGTACTTGTCATGTACCCGTTGAAAAATTTAGTAACTTACATAACTGAGAAATATATCCTGCCAAGGAGTCATCCCTATCAGGTAACGATAAAGGACTTAAGCCAGCGATTGACTACCATAGTAGATCTGAATGAGTTAGGAGAAGAAGTGGTCAAAAGTCTCAGCGTAGGGATGAAGACGGACTGGGTGCTTTTTATTGTGAAAGAGAATAATGATACAAAAGAGCACTTTAAGCTGATTGCAAACAAGAATTGTGAAACTGCTCTTACGATCGGATCACAAATAGATTTCGCCTTTTCCAAAGAGGTGAAGAATAAACTCAAACTCTTTCAGAAAGGGAATACTTATCGTATCCTCTATGCAAAACCAGATGAAAAGAAGTATGTCATCAATCAATCAATACCAGATGCAGATGTCATTATTCCCTTAATATTCAGAGAGAAGACCGCAGGATATATTCTTTTAGGTTTTGATTTCAAGAAAGTACTTATTACGAAGATTGAACTTGAAGCTCTTGAAATACTTGCGGCTCAGTGTTCTCTCTCTCTGAAGAATGCACTTTCTTTTGAACAGCTCCGTAAGCAGGGCCATGATCTGATTATGAGCAACAACAAGCTGGAAGCGATTTTCAACGGTATTTCCTCTCCAGTCTGTATGATCGATATCGACTACATGATCAAAGAGGTGAATAGTGCAGCCACGCTTAGTTTTGGAAGGAACCGTGATGAGATGATTGGAAAGAAGTGTTATAGAACATTCTTTAAGCGGAGTAGACCATGCCGCTTCTGTATGGCGTTGGACTGTCTTCATACTGGTATCATGCAGGAGACAGAGACAGAAATTGCCGATGAAATATTTTCCTTTCAGTTCCATAACGTGAAGGTCCCAAAGAACGAAAAGGGTGTATTCATAGAAATAATAAATGATATTACAAAGAATAAACATATGCAGGAAGAGCTTATACGCACAG
>CAYYPJ010000102.1:8265-9195 GCA_964473495.1 uncultured Spirochaetales bacterium | reverse complement strand
GACTGCCAAAGAGAAAAAGCTCTATACTGCCATTCGTCGTGATCTTAAGCCGGTGATCAGGGATTCGGTATGCAAAACCGCATCGGTCAAGATGCAGGAGAAAGTGATGGTGTTCAGTCGTCTCAGAACTGCCATGAGAATAACCCTCCCGGAGAATAAGCGAGGTCTCAATGATACGGGAGAACCCTGCAGCATGAAAACGATCGAAAACGAGGTTAAGAAGTTTTATCTCCGGCTATCCAAGGATACACACCGTATCAAAGACTGCTTGGTACAATCGATGAGTATTGGGATAAGCTTTTCTGTGATCCTCTGATAATCGAAACACCTGCAGGAAAAATGCTCATCCAACCGCAACGGACTAATAATTTGCTCGAGCAGTTCTTTCGAACTTTTATACGGACCTATAGGAAGAAAAACGGTTTCCAGACGGTAACCAGAGTATTGAAGGCAATGCTTGAAGATACTCCTCTGGTTATGAACCTTCGAAACAAAGATTTTATGCATATACTGCTTGATGGCAGGCAAACTCTGGGGGAGCGGTTCGCCGATATTGATGCGGAAATCGTTCGTTCCCACCTGAATACATTAAGAACTAATACCTATCCTGTTTCTCACAAATGAAAGAAAATAATCAATGCCCCCACATTTCTTAAGTCTCTCAGTTCACTTATAAACAGAAAAGCTTCATAAACAACTGATCTCGTAAAGTGTGACTTTTTCTACTTTCTCCTCAGCTTCTTGATTGAAATCCAACCGTTTGTTGTTTCCATAGCTATTTTGGTTGATAACACTGTGTAGCAATTCATGATAAATATGCTACATATTGTGCTACACGGCGGATTTCGCTAAATGCATTCCAGCATACATTTCTATAATCAGCATTAAGCATTGAAGTTAAACAATATTGAATGGTGCGGAAATCAATAC
>CAYYPJ010000102.1:0-8255 GCA_964473495.1 uncultured Spirochaetales bacterium | reverse complement strand
TTCTCCTCAGCTCCTTGATTGAAATCCAACCGTCTGTTGTTTGCATAGATATCTATCGTTAGCCATGGAGAAAGAATCAAGCTGTATTTCCTTGTAAAGAAGTATCTTATGAATTCCTAGCTATAATTTACCGAGATCTTAGGACGTATATAACGAGAAAAACTACATGCGATAATACGATCTTCTCACGCAGATAAGTGCAGGCTTAATGACATAGATGCTATCATATTATTCTGTATTAATTGACAAATGCTCATGACCGGCATATGGTTATAGATTGTATAGAAAAAGGAGTTTAAGAGAATGAAAAGATCATTAAGAACAATACTAGTATTGCTCACGGTTATACTAGCATTAGCATTAGTCGTTAGTTGTACAACAACCAGTAAGACTTCGTATAAGAGTTTTGCCGGTTCCATTATGGAGATTAGTAAATATGGGAATATCAAGACTGATATTCCAAGTGAAGCTTTATTTGCGGCAGGATATGAATTGGGAGATGAGGTCACAGTAGTATTCGACAATGGCAAAAGTGTTTCAGTTCCCTTTGTCTCAACCTATAGTGATGTTGACAAGGGAGCTCCCCTTGCACGTGTTGATGAAGATTGCATAGCCATGGCAATCAACTATGGGAACTTTGCCGGAAATAATGAATTAGCTGTCGGAAATAATCTGATACTATCGTTAGAAGAGAAAGCTGCATACAAGACAGAGTTTGAGATTCGGCACTTAGAGAGAACTGATAATCGTGCAGATTATGCAAGTGATGCTGTTTTTGGCAACTTTAGAGGGGTTTCCGTGGGAAACATTGCCCCAGAGATGCTCTATCGTTCTTGTCATCCCTCAAACGGGGAAGTTCGTGCTCCCTATGTGAACGCATTAGTCGAACAAGCAGGTATTAAGACAGTGATCAACTTGGCTGATTCGAAAGAAGCCCTGACGGATAAGATTGATATGGATAGCTATTATGGCAAACTATTTCAGGACGGACAGATCATTACCCTTGATATGGGTGTTGATTTCAAGGATCCTTCTTTCTATGAGAAGTTACATGATGGTCTCATATTTATGATCAACCATAAAGGACCATATCTTGTTCATTGTAACGAAGGAAAGGATAGGGCCGGTATGGTATCAGCACTACTTGAATCTTTGATGGGTGCTACTCATCAAGAGATAATTGGCGATTACATGGTTACCTATGAGAATTACTATCATATTGAGAAGAATGAGGTGAAATACCCCATAATTGGTCGTATCATTACCAGTATCCTAACAGATATAAACAACGGACAAGCGGTTGACAATAACACAGACTTAGTGAAGATGGCGAAAACGTATTTAGTGAATGTCATTGGACTTACCAATACTGAAGTAGCGGATTTACAGGCAAGGCTAAGCGGGAACTAGGATATAATCATGTGAATAAGATAAGAACGGCCCTCACAAAATACATGTAGGGGTCGTCTTTATATCTGGGTTGGGAGAGAAGTCACTGGTCTTGATGCATGCATATTCTTGATCGGCTGGTCTCTGCGGTCCTAAGCTTCTTCACTTCTGTCTTCTCTTCATCTCCTGCATAATCTTTCTTTCTTAGTGTCTCTTATGTTGTCTCAGAATCATATATCTATGATCAGATATTCAACTGCCTGTTCTTTTAGGTGTTACATACCAATGTTTTGGGCCACTAATAAAGCCGTCTATTCCTTTATTATGAATCTTACGCAAGTTCTTGATATGGGCATCACCATGGTTTACTCTTAATTCTTACAGCTTACAAATTCATCACAAAGCCAACACCCTTCAATTCCTTTCTTCTGGCAGCAGATTCTTATTTTACAGTATGGATTTTACCGCCGCCGTCTCTACAAGCATGGTTACAACGTAGTTTTACCATGGCTCCAAGCACTGCATAGCATGCATAGTAGTCTTTGAACATGGTAAAAAAAGACAATTCTGAAAGTGATTCAGCAGTTTTATCAAATCTTACACTGCGTAATTCTTTTCTCAAATCCCTGGCCAAATCTGCAATTCTACCAGTGTGGTTGGGACATTCACTACAGTATAACCCACAGTATGAGATCATTTCTATCTTGTTTGTCATTTAAATCCTCCATGCCTATGTAACGCTTAACGGGGATATGAATCGTCAGGTATCTTTTACCACTAATGCTGTTTCTAAATCAGGACAATATTCGGCTTTCTGAACCTTGATTCCCGTGAACTCTCAAATAGGGCAATGTCTGATGAATACTGAATTTGCAGTATCCTATATCTTCCTAAGTCCTATTTTGTTCATGTGACTAACAGCATTCATTGAACAAGCGGGATAGTAGTCAGGTAAACCAATCCTATGCAGTGGACTAACCAGATTCCAATAATATTCAAGAATTATTGTTTCAATTTTTCTATAAGTGCCGTTTGCCGGCAATCAGATGCCTGGAAGATATCATAGATAACAGCTGCTCTTGATGGATCTGAACCAACTAAGACCTGAAATTATGCATGTATATATTTTATACCATCATGAATTGTAACATGGTGTACATATACTGTATTTGGTATTATTATCCTGAGTGAAAGAGGTGTGTACAGATGAATTCAATGGTATTTATTTCATATTTCAACAAAGTGGAGAAGGGCCTTCGGAAACTGGCAGAGATACAGGACGGAGGATATCATAATTTTACTGAGGTCTTTCATGCGGCAAAAAGAACACATCACTATCTGGGTCGTTACTATCAAGACCTCATGGAGATCAAAGAGCTGAGAAACGCCATTGTCCATGACAGCATGGATCCCTATGTGATAGCAGAACCGTGTGATGAAATCGTAGAACGACTCAAAGTGATCTATGAAAAGATCATTTCCCCGAAGATGGTGATTGAATTACTTCCTGAGCAGGGGATCAAGACAGTAGCATTGACTTCTCCTCTGGAAGATGTGATGAAATTGGTGAGATTATACAATCTTTCACAGTTTCCCGTAGTTGAAGACCATAAGATCATAGGTATCATCACTACAAATGCGATCACCATCTATCTTTCAGAATATATGGAAGATAATCAATTAATTCTCGATAAGACTCAGATCCATCAGATATTCGATCAGGCAGAAGATAGGGATGATTATTCCATCATCAGCCGACATACAACCTCGTATGATGTTGAAGAGATTCTTCAAACTCACCCGAATTGTAAGATGATTATGATCACCGAATCGGGAAAGAACACCCAACGCATTCTTCGGGTACTATCTACTTGGGATTACCGGATCATATATGAAGAACTGTAGATAGCCTGCAGTCCCCTCCTCAGGATGTCATAACTCTCTCGATAGTATGTATGATCGATGCATCAGCAGGGTCGGACTCATCCAGTCTGCTGACTTCATCAAGGATCCTCATGATATCGCCATGATAATTCCTGTGAAAAGCAATATCCTCCGGGAACATAGTCTTTTCGGGTGCTTGTGAGTAGAAGGTGCCGGCTTTGATATATGCACGAGCGATCAGATCGTAGGGCAGATGCTGCTTCTCAGCAAGGAGCATAGCTCCTACGATTCTGTCATTTCTACTGAGCTTTCTAGGCAGATCTTTGCCCACGCGAAAGATGGTGTCTCCCAATGCTCTATTTTGGAATCGTTGTATGAGATCATCTATGTGATCACCTAACTCCTGAATAGTGAATACTTCCGGGTATGCAGCTTGAACAGCATCGGCAGATTGTCTCATGGTCGCTCGCACTTGACTCATGATGACAGGTTCTGACAATCCCTGCCAAATATACTGCAGGGATGGATCAAATGCATAAGACAGATACGCAGTGACTGCATGCCCCAGGTTATGAATAAAGAGTTTTCTATCAACATAGGCATCTATCCTATCTACGAAGAGTAGATCATCCACTTGAGGGATAGGACCGAGAAACCATTTTTTACCAAGTATGAGGGTGTTGAAGGCCTCAGAGTAGATTAACGTGGGATCCTGAGCATTCTCTTCTTTTTTCATAAGAGGGACCATCTTGCCAATACTGGTCTCTATAATCCCGATTTGTTCCCGAAAAGGGAACGTTGCAGGGAAATAGGGGAGAAGCATATGCTCGAAGACCATTCTTCCATCATGAAGATTCTCTGCAAGGATGATGTTTATAGGGGCATCGGTATGTTCGGATCTGGCTTGTATCCCCTCAGCGATGAGCGGCGCGATAACGGGGAGTATCTTACTCCCGACCGATGTGCTTATCAAATCAGCAGTGATGATCTCTTGTATCACCTGTTTTTCAGCACGGCTATCAACTGCTCTAATATGTGGGATCATAAGTTCCTTATCAGCTTTACCATATTCTTTGATGACGATCCGATAGCCGTTCTGTTGATTGATGCGTGTTATGATATCCCTATCGATGTCAACAAAGACCACGTCCCAGCCTTGAAGCCCAAAGATACGTCCAATAAACGCTCTCCCAATATTACCTGCTCCAAAATGTACTAATTTGCTCATGTGGGCTCTCCTTGGCTATCGGTTGTTCGACTGAAAGAGTGCCTTGATATATGTAATGATGGATCAATCTGTTTCAGGTATTCCCTATAGTAAGGGAATATATGTCTCAATTTCTCTCCAGGATTCTCCTCTATATAGGTCCCTCCCATATAGAGACAGGTATAGCCTCCTGAAACTATTCCCCAACTAACGGCTTCCAGGAGGTCTATTGGTCTATTTCGATCAGCCTCAGTCTGGTCGGCAATCGAAGCTAAGATTCCCCCGGCGAGGGTATCTCCGCATCCAGTTGTATCACCTTTACACGCAGGGTCTCTATCAAGTACTTCGTCAATTGCCTGAGATATAGGAAGGGTAGTAGGAGCTATAGGTATGAAGGGGCTGCCTGCTGCATAGAGGTGGACAGCTTTGGCACCATGAGAGATGATCACAGCGCCTACATCAAGATCCTTAAAATGAGATAGGGCTGTTTTTATGGTCTTGGTACCGCTTATACGAAGGGCCTCTTCACGATCCATCACGAGGAGATCTATCTTAGAGAAATCTTCCATATGAGAGACCATAGGCCATGGATGTGATGCATCCTTCTGCTGATTACGGAAATCATATACAGTTGATACCATAGTCAGTGCATGATGTTCCTTTGCCAGAGTCAGTAACTGGGATAGTGCATCATGGATCTTCGGGACTAATGCTGTGCCTCCAAAGAATACAATATCAGCGGCAAGAACCCCTTTCGGGATATCTTCAACCGTAAGGTCATTTGCTGTCCCGAGATTATTGATGAAACATCTTTCACCATGACCATCATGATACATCGGGTCTGACAGGACGATGGTTGATGGGGAATCTCCCTGAAGAGTGATGAGATCATGCTGGTTCAGGGGAGTCTCAGCAACAATGGAAAGCATCTTCTTCCCGGCATCATCACTACCGACTACCCCGAAGAAACGTATAGAGATTTGATCATTATATGCAAGGAGTTGTGATGCATGGATTGAAGCCACAATTCCAGGGCCGCCTAGATTCACGGCATCTGGTGCTCTATCTCCTGCAATCGAAAGAATAATATCAGAGAAATCTTCACCAGAGAATGATTCAAGATTATCAGCGAAGACAAGTTTCCCCGGTTGCAGTCCTCCATCATTATCGATGATCGATCTATACTTCCGAAATGTCGAGCTTGAGAAGTCAACAGCTTTATAGATTTGATCTAATAGAGAACATCCGATACCGGTAATATGAGTACTCAAAGTTATGCTCCTTTTGCTGTATGACCATGCCTGAATGGCGCGAAGAAAGTGTGGTAATCTGATACGAGGAGTCTATACGGTTCAACATCCTCTTCGATGGATGGGAATCTGCCGCATGGCGGCTCAAATCTATTGTCCGACATATCATCATTCACTGAAGAGACTTCTCCGGCCAATACCGTTCCAGAACCCTTCTCAGCATAGAATGTATGATAGATTCCCGGTGTCAGGGTAAGACTCTCTCCAGGGTGTAACCGTATGAGTTCACCTGGGGATATATCTCTTTTGATGCCGTCAATAGATAAGGTGAATGCTCTTTGTGCTAGAGATTCATCTTCATCAGATGCGTAACAATTGAAGAGAAGATTACCACCTCCCCGATTTATGATGTCTTCGCTCTTTTTCCAGTGAAAATGCATAGGAGTATATTGTTCTTCTCTTACCATCATGATTTTCTCTGCATAGGATTTTGCATATTGGGGATGATTGGCGAGTCCATTACGAAGCGTGAATAATAGAAGCCCTCTATGAGAGAAATCGTTTGAGCCGAAATCTGTTATGTCCCAGCCGAGGCCGCAGTCTATAATCTCTTTACATGATGTGTATGGAGCCAATGAGCCCCAATCATCACTGGTGAATTTGGAAAATGCAGGCAGTGGGAAAGATTGTTCCTGAAAGAATATCTCAGCTTCACGTATGAGAATGTTTATGGTAGAACGTTTCATGCTAATGCTCCTCCTATCTATAGTATAATGGCATCTATACAAAATCTGCTTTCGTTCTGGTGCTCTATACTTTTGATTTCTTGCTTTCAGCATCCTGATCATTTTGGCAAGAAAGATATTTGCGCTGGTATTTCCCGGGAGAGATCCCATGATTGTAGCGTTTGAATATCTCTATGAAGTACGATAGGTTCTCAAAGCCGGATTCCAGACAGCTTTCAGTTACCTGGTGCCCTCTTAGCAGCAGATGCTTCGCATGTGAAAGACGAACTTGCGTAAGATATAGTGAATAGGGGGACCCTGTATAGGTTTTGAAAGTCCGACTAAAATAGTACCGAGAGAGCCCCGCAGTATTTGCAGCATCTTCAAGAGATAGGGGACGCTGATAGTTTTCTTCGGTGAATTCAATAACACGACGAATCCGCTTATTCAGTCTCTGATAGTTTTGATGATTCTCAATCGTCTTTGTCATATAAGAACAAATCTTAAGGATCACGGAAAGTATACTAAGGACATCAGTCATCTCCAAAGTACTGAGTTCATCGACGAGAGGGATAATAGCTGAATAGCTCTTATGAGTCCATGCAATATTCTGTATTCCGGTATCAAAGAGGCCGAAAACCATCTCTTTATGTATATATCTGGAGAAGGCCTCCATGGAAATATGTAAGACCTCAAAGTCCCTGCTATTCGGCTGGAATCGGTAGGAATGAAGAATACCGGGAGGGATGACTACAACACTGCCGGGGAATATAGCGGTCTTGATTCCCTCAATATGAATTGTTCCCACGGTGTTCTTGCTAATATCAATCTCCAGAGTGTCATGATAGTGCAAATGGATAGTGTGGCCATCCGGGAACTGCCTGGATCTAAGATTTATCAGTTTATGCTGGGTGAGTATGGTATCTTCTTCTTTGAGTGTTGAGAATTTATCATAATCTGACGGGTGCTGATAATCGTCTATATTCATATTACTACCAAAACCTGCGTAATTGACTCCCGTGTCTGCATAGCCGTAATCATGAGTATATCATAAAACACCATAAGAATAGCGATGATTCATGATTTCTCAGGACAAACGCATCAAATAGTTGTTGACAGTGTGGGAATGGTATGAATCTGAAGATAACCTGTCAGCTCCGAGCTGAGGGCATAGCAAGACACCCGGGTCGGAAAGCTCCAGAATGGCGCCCAGGTGTCAGTGATCCGATGCAGGATGTCAAAAATCTGGGGCTGCAGTCACTCTTTGTTTAGATAACCTCCGAGGGTCTTCCTTATGGTCTTGCTGTCGCACATGCCCAGCATTCTCTTCAGGATATCCTCATAGGCCCAACCAAGTGAACCCCCTCTTTATGCTGCTGAAGGTCTTAGTCTTCTCTAGGAGTCTGTCGGACTTCTCCGACCGGACTGTGAGGTAAACCCCACATATTCTCTCCGAAGATCAGACATACCATATCTTTTTCCAGCTCGTTCGCTTACTATGTTTTTCTCTTCTGGTAAAAATATACGGCGTGATCTTCTTTAGGCAGAAAGAGCTTCAGGCGGATCATTGGCCTGCGTGAACCAATATGCGTATATCAGAGTGGTCATATGCCGAATACTGATTTCCTGTCTGTCAATCCTTTTCTTCGTTCTACACTATAGGAGATCGATCATGTAGATAATGAATGTAAATAATACTTGACAAAGGTCACATCATATCAGCTCTTCAGCATTCTCAGATGATTGTTTTCTGTTATCAAGTACAATCTTGGTTATCCCATCCAACACACTTAGTAAGTG
>CAYYPJ010000101.1:3318-9293 GCA_964473495.1 uncultured Spirochaetales bacterium | reverse complement strand
TCTTCAGTGTCCCTGTTCATCACTCAAAGAACTTGTAGATCTTCGGAAGAAAAAGACAAAGATGAAAAGTCCAGAGCTACGGAGTCTCTCAACAGAACTAGTGACCCAATATTTGAAGATGGTGGAGGTCGTTGATGCATGTGATACGGTGGAATAAGTTAACAACGCTTACTGCTGTACTCTTACTCTTTATCGTATTTCCGTTGGCTGCGGCATCGTATCCCTCTCCGCAGGGATATGTGAACGATTTTGCACAAGTCATTGATACAGCGACAGAACAAGAGATAGAGCAGGTTGCCCAGGCTCTTTCGAACGATGGGGGAATAGAGATCGCCGTGGTCACAGTGAACTCATTGGAGGGGGAGCCCCTTGAGGAATATTCCTACAATCTGGCAAAGTCTTGGGGGATAGGAGCAGCCGGGGAAGATACTGGCCTGCTCTTTCTCTTAGCTGTTGAGGAACGTCAAGTACGTTTAGAAGTAGGGTATGGGCTTGAAGGAGACCTCCCTGACGGTCTGGTAGGCCGCATGCTGGATGAGTATGTCATCCCGTCCTTCAAACGGGGGGCCTACGGAGATGGGATGCTTTTAGGAACCCGTTCAATCGCAGCTACACTTGCTAAAAAGCGAGGCTTCACGCTGCATGTGGCGAATGCAGACCAGTATGTTGTTGAAGAGTCAAATCCATTGAACAGCGTCTTATCATTTATCTTCACGCTTTTCATTGTATTTGTCTTCTTCGGGCGTATGAGACTGTGGCCGCTGCTGTTTCTTTCCGGCGGCAGAGGGTATAGACATTATGGTGGTGGATTTGGTACGACCGGTCGCGGCGGAGGATTCGGCGGCTTTGGCGGTTTCGGTGGTGGTAGTTTTGGAGGCGGCGGAGCTTCTCGTGGATTCTGATAGAGCTTATAGGAGTAGATACATATGAAAAGAAGATTGTCGCCAGCGATAATCGTGCTCATTGTAGTTGTTGCCGTGTCACTGATCTTTTCCCTGTGGTTTGTATCAACACGAAACAATCTAGTTCGTATGGAACAGGATGTCGAGGGAGAATGGGCACAAGTTGATAACCAGCTGCAGCGCAGATATGATCTGATACCAAATTTGGTTGAGACCGTAAAGGGGTATGCCAAACACGAGTCTGACATCTTCATACAGATCGCAGAAGCACGAAGCAGACTTGGCGGAGCTAAGAGTGTATCTGAAAGTGCAGAAGCCTCAAATGAACTTGATGCGGCACTTTCCAGACTTCTTGTCGTGGTGGAGAATTATCCGCAATTAAAGGCAGATGCAAGTTTTATGAATCTTCAGGATGAGTTAGCAGGGACGGAGAATAGACTTGCTGTTGCCAGAAAGAACTATAATGAAGCAGTCAAACAGTTCAATACCGGGATAAGGATGTTCCCCGCTAGTATCGTAGCCGGCAGCATGGGAATGGAGAAGAAGGATTACTTTCAGATAGAAGAGTCTGCGAGAACCGCTCCTAAAGTATCTTTTGACTAGCTATGAGATGATCCTTTGTAAGTCCCGACATACCACATACTGGAGACCGACCAGTTCCTGCTCTAGTTTCTGATCACTTCCAGGGAACTACTACTTATATGATCACGATGGGAAATAGGTCCTCTTCGGATCAGAATGTACATCCATGTGCTGACCTCTCGACGATCTAATCAAGTAGTGGAAGTAGATAGCTGGCTAAGGCCTCCATGGAGTAGTGACAACTGCCTAATGTGAAATTGTGTTCCACAAAGTCCTTCCGTCGTTGTGCATCGACAAGCAGTTCTATCGATGATGCAGCTGCTTGTTCAATGATCTCTGAGGGGATGTCGATAAGATGTGTTTTTGGATCTTTAGTATATGACTTTCCCAACGATATGATATTGAATTCTCGCGGAGCGATGTCAGAAATAAAGACCGGATATTCATACACGACCATAGGGACCTTCGCAAAGAGTCCCTCTAGGAATTGGTTTCCCCAGCCTTCCCAGTAGGATGGGTAGGTGATGATATCGGCAAAGACATAGGCGTCCCAGAGGGAGTATATCCTTTTATCATCCTTAGTCGAACGTATATGTCCTATATGGTCTGCAATGAATCGTATATCCACACCCTTCGATAGCGCCCGTTCTGTGAGACGATTCACATAAGTACCTGTTTCATCATCACTGGAGTACCCGGCCAGTACAAGGACGATCGAACTGGATTTAGAGAATCTCTTTCCGCTCCAAAGTATCTTTCCCTCTAATTCACTTCGTCGTTCATTCATGGCTGCAACGACATCGATTGCCAGTTCGATCCCCTTTCTCTCAACGATTCGCGTGGCCTGCAGGATGATAATATCATCCTCATGCAGATTGGTATCAGAGAGAAAACGGCTGTTATACACATCAGGTTTCCAAGGCTCCTGCGAGAAGTCAAATACATTCGGGATGATGACTGCATCGATCCCTTTCTTCTCTTTGAGTTGTTTCTGTGAGTGTGTATTGATCACCACATGGCGATAGGCCTTATCGGTTGGCGGTAAATAGGTCTCTATCATCTTCTTTGCCGTATCACAGGTGTAGGAGACACCTCCTATGCGTTCCCAATAGAAGTCATGATGCTGAGCAAGGACCGGAAGGTTATGCTGTTTTGTGACTCGTTCCATGGCAATGGCCACAGCGGGGTTCGCCCCTACCGACCA
The DNA here is from genome assembly GCA_964473495.1 of uncultured Spirochaetales bacterium. Classification (GTDB taxonomy): domain Bacteria; phylum Spirochaetota; class Spirochaetia; order CAKZLE01; family CAKZLE01; genus JAIPFY01. The sequence continues at coordinate 6,605 of CAYYPJ010000101.1, read as the reverse complement.
GATGTTCTGCGGGATCATATAGTCGATTGAATGTTCTTGTATGAACGATTCAAGCAGAGATTCTGCACGGGCTGCTTCCTGTAAAAGAGCTTTCTCATATGCATCCTCATCGTAGAATGCGTCGGTATCTACAAAAGAGTAGCGATAGAGTCTCTTCGCGATAGCAGTCTTATGATGAAGTTCAGGATGGACGATCAAAGCATCATTGCCTATTTCTCCACCTAACAGGAAAACCTTGTGTCCGGCCTCTTCCAATACCCGTTTCCACTTGTTTATCTCTAAAGATACCCCATCTGTCCCTAGAATCTTGTAGTGTACGATTCCTATTCTATAGTACATATACTGTTCCTTTCAAAATTAAGATTAGTCTCGGCATTGTCCCTGAATCCATACGACCTCATAGGGCTGTATTCGTATCTTGGAAGAGATCACCCATGACCGATCGGTCAGAGAAGTCAACTTCTCAGGTCTATGAAGTTCTGGACACTCAGTCAAGATATGCATGATATCTATCGGAGTACTTACACGGTCAGATACGTTGGTGATACACAGAACAAATTCATCATGATCGCAAGCGGTCCGTACTATCATGTACAGTGCCTTATCAGGGCTTGGCAGAATGTGTTGTTCTGCTGCCGGGGCAAATGCTTTAGAACTCTTTCGTGCATACAGCAGCTGCTTATAACGGATAAGTATCTGATGCTGCAGTGAATGGGTATCGTCAAGGTTCTTTATAAGAGTGTCCATGGTAAGTTTTTCACGGTTTATACTTCTTGACTGCCCGGTGCGTTGTGCTCCTTCACTCCAGTTTCGTGAACCGATAAGGCTATGGAAGTAGATCCCGGGAACACCGCGCAGGGTAAGCATGATTGATTGGGATGCGATAAATCGATTGACTATGGTCGTTCTATCATCAGTTGTACCGGCAATAGCCAGAGCATCCAGGAAGTTTATGTTCAGCTCATATGGACTTGTGGATCCATCTGGATTGCTCTTTCGTGAGACAAAACCACCAAGAGCTTTAGTCTTCTCTGCTATAAGTTCTATTTCGGATTCAGGTAGCAACCCATGTGTCGGCATCAATCCTATTCCGTCGTGAGACGCAAGGAAGTTGAAGTAGGTGATTTCCGGTGTGGGGAACTCAAGACTTCCTGCCCACGTGCTTAAAACAGTCGCATCACCTTTCATAAAGGCATATAGCGTGAGGGGAGGCAGGGGGAAGTTATAGACCATAGCGGCCTCATCGGTACCGTTCCCAAAGTAGGAGATATTCTCCTTATGGGGGACATTCGTTTCGGTGATAAGTAACACACCAGTCTCTGCAGCATCAAGCAGATGACGCATGAGTTTGATGATGCGGTGAGTCTTAGGATGGTGAATGCACGGAGTCCCAAGTTCTTTCCAGATGAATGCGACTGCATCAAGACGTATGAGTCTTGCACCATGACTGATATACTCGATGAGCACATCGATGACATGCAGCAGTACTGCAGGTTCAGCGTAGTTAAGGTCTATCTGATCATCACTAAAAGTAGTCCATACGTGAGTTTTTCCTGCATGTGTGTCAACCTCTGTCAAGAGAGGAAGAGCTCTCGGGCGAAAGACTTCGCTGAGATCCGTCTTCGGATCGACTTCAATGAAGAATCTATCGTAGGGAGCGATTCCTTTCTGGTACTTGACGAACCAGGGACTCTCCCGTGATATATGGTTTGCGACGAGATCGAACATGAGATGATATTCACTGCCGATCTGCTCAACGTCAGACCATGATCCAAGATTCGGATCTACCTGCAGATAGTCGATCACAGAAAACCCATCATCAGAGGAGTAGGGATAAAAGGGAAGAATATGCATGGTGCTGATCGCATCTTTGATATAACGGTGAGCAAAGTGATAGAGTCCTTCTAGCCGTGTCCCTGTATCAGGGGTGCATATATCCCCATAGGTGATAAGAATTACATCGTGTTCATCAAGCTGATGGGGTACTCTATGCCCGGCAGCTTTTGCGAGCCGGATCAGCCTGGATTGGAATTCAGGCAGTATCTTTTGTGCACAATCACTGCCGTAGATGAATGTAAGATCATCATAGATAGCATCCTCATCTATACTCATATTCGTATTATTCATAAATTAAGCCTCATTACGTAGTTTACTATTATTCCTTTACTCCCCCGGATGTCATGTTCCCTGCTAAGTATTTCTGTACGAACATGAACAACACGACAACTGGTACTGCTGTTAACATGGAAGCTGCCATAATCCTGTCCCAGATAGCATTCTTTGAGACAAAAAGTGCTTTTAGTGCGATCGGTAGAGTAAAAATATCCTTAAAGGATTTCAGGAAGACTGATGCAAAAAGGTATTCATTCCATGCGATCATGAAAGCGTAGACGAAAACGGTAGCTAGTGCTCCAAGTGAAAGTGGTATGATGATCCTCCATATCGTCTCTACACGAGAACAGCCTTCGACGAATGCTGCCTCTTCAATGGAAAAGGGGATAGAACGAAAGAAGTTTCCCAGCATATAGAGAGAGACTGGAAGCGTTTGAACCATATAGATAGTGATCAATGAGAAGACGGTCCCTTGTTCGGTCTTTGCCAGTCCAAGAGAGACTGATATCTTATAGAGGGGGATGAGCAGCAGGATACCACCGACCATATAGACAAAGAGAACCCCCCTTTGAATGGCCGCCCGCCCTTTGTAGCGCAGTCTACTGATCGAGTATGCTCCGAATATGGATATGATCAGCGAAACAGATGCTGCAATCGTTGAGAAAAGCAACGAGTTCTTGAAGTATTTAAGGAACGGGAACACATCTCCTGCATCCTTGAACTTTGCGATAATAGCAGCTCTCTGCTGATCTGTAAGATCCGGAGTCTCATCCAGAAGGTTCTTGACTGATTCAGGTATAGCCTTCTCTTCCTGATTGATATTCAATAACTCCTGATACGCCTCTGTATTGATCTTTGCCGGAATAAGAGAGGGGTTACCCCAGTCCCAGGAGTACTTTAACGATGTTGAGAGCATCTGTATGAAGGGGAAGAGCGAAAAGAGTACAATGAACAGTATTAATAGGAAAAATCCTATCTTCTTAAATATGTTTTTCTGCATAACTACCATTTTAGTACCTTCTTTACATAGAAGAGGATAAGACCTACGAGCATGATAAATTGAATGACAACCAATGCTGATCCTTGTCCTAAGTCCATATTACCGGTAAAAGCCTTGAAGTACGTATAGATTGACAGAACCTTCACGTTGTCAGTAAGAAGGTATACGTCCTCGA
>CAYYPJ010000101.1:0-3308 GCA_964473495.1 uncultured Spirochaetales bacterium | reverse complement strand
CGAATTTATTGAAGTTCCAGATGAATCTGAGCAGGATGAGCGAACCCATCACAAAGTAGAGTTCAGGTAATGTGATATTAAAAAATTTCTTTATAGGACCGCATCCGTCTATCTCAGCCGCCTCATAAAGATTCTTATCTATCGACTGCAGCTGTGCAAGCAGCATAAGATAGGTAAATGGGAAACTCTTCCATAAACTGAATAAAATAGCTATCCAAATGGCATAATTAGGTGATCCGATCAAATTGAACCGCTGGCTGATGAGTCCTAATTTGTCCACCATGACATACATGAATATGCCATTGACAGGATCAAAGAAGAACTGCCAAGCAAAAACTACAGAGATGACCGGGGCGACGTATGGTAATAGAATAATACTGCGGACAAGCCAGCGCAGTGGAAATTTCTTGTTCATGGCCATTGCTACAATGAGCCCAAAGAGTGTTGTTCCAAAGGTACTGAAAACGACGTAGATGATTGTCGTTGAGACAGAATGCCAGAATGTTGGGTCAGAAAGGACCGATGTATAGTTTTCTGTTCCAATATAGGTGCTCTTTCCCATCATGGTGACATCAAAGAAGCTAAGATAGATGTTATAGATTACCGGATAGAGAATCAGCATCAATATAATAAGCGTAGCAGGAAGAACAAGTTTAACACCGAGGCGAGCCTCTTTTTGGTCTAATGTCAGGTGCTTTTGCATATAATCTCCAGATTACTGATATTGAAAGACAGATCATAGATGTGGTACGATAGGTGACTAAACCAATATGATCTGCCTGTCTAGTACGCTGACAGATCATACCGGAAAATGCAGGCTTACGGAAATGCATTGATCCTTTGGACTGATGCACTCCGTAAGTCGCTATGTCTTTTTTTCGGGGCGATCAGTCGATAACTGCCTTCATTTCTTTTTCTGCCCAAGCCATGGCTGCATCTACAGACATACCTTCCTGAGTGATCTTGTAGATCATCTGAGGAATAATCTGTTTTGTGGTGATTGTTGTTGCGGCATTGATCTTGTTTCCGTCTACGATACTAAATGATTCGATATCATTCATACCTTCATTGATCTCAGCGATCTTTTCAGGTCCGTAGTGTTTGAAGATACCTTTAGGATCGTTCTGGTAGCGTGCGTTCTTTGCGATGCCTTTGATCACAGGGTTCATTCCTCCTGGTGCCATATGGAGGAACGTGATGTATGCATTAGGTGTATAGAGGTATCTGATAAAATCTGCTGCTGCTTGTGTTTTAGCAGTATCAGGCTGGTTGATCAGACCCAATGCGACGATGACTCCATATCCTGCGGTTTCAGTGTTCGTGATCAGCGGCTGCATCTTAGTGTGTTCTACGAGATCAGGATCAAAATCTTTTCCTGCAAGTTCAGCGAAGTTCCCACTAGTAAGTGATCCGGCTGCGACATCCTGAAGGGCAAGGTCATCCATGATGTACGTTGAGTAGAAGAACATAGCCATCTTTCCCTGCAGATAATAGTCACGAGCTCGCCATGTTTGTGGTCCAGGTGGGTTATACTGGGCAAGTCTTGCATAGAACTCAACAGCTTCTTTCATCTCCGGTGAGTTGAAAATCAGCTTTCCGTCTTTGGTGAAGAGTCGTGCACCGTTTGAAAGGGCAAATGGAGTAAAACACTGTTCTGAAAAGTTCTCTGCCTTTGTTCCAACCAAGATACCATATTGGTTATCTTCAGGATGGTAGAAGTACTTTGCTGCTTTCTCAATATTTTCCCATGTGTTCGGCGGCTCCAATCCTGCTTTCTCAAACCAGTCAGATCGGTACCATATTCCCTGTATCCATCCATGGTAGGGGAGTGCATAGTAGCTGCCGGCTTCACTCTCAACAAGTTTCAGGGCGCCTTCATAGAATGAGCTCTTCCCAATTCTGTTCATCACTGTTTCAGTTGCATCAACATTCATAAGGCCATCGACACCAAATGAGACAGCATTCTCAGCTCCAATCTCGATCATCGCAGGAAGATTCCCTGCTGCTGATGCAGTCTGCAGCTGGGTAGCCATATCATTCTCATCAACGGGAATCAGCTTGATCGTCACATTGGGATTCATCGCCTCATAGGTATCAATAAGCACCTGAATGGTTGCTTGACGATCTGACTGCGTTTCTGTTGACCAGAACTCAAAAGCGACCGGTGCGTCTTTTTCGGCAACTGCTGGTTGTTCTGCTGAACCTTCGGCAAAGAGTGCCGTTGGAACCAACAGAATCATAATCACAAGCAGTGTCATCACGATTGACATTTTTCTCATAGAAACCTCCTGGGTCTTTTTTATCGACTCTGCATAGGCAAGTGATACCAAAGGGAATGCTGTACCGCATACACCAGTATTAAGAGTGTTAGTGGTATATTTCTGCCTGATATTCACTTTGCACAATTGCAAAAGTACTTTTTTATAATCTAATCCCTCGACCTAACGGGTTGAGGAACGGACTACCAATCTTGGGGTGATACTGATCTCGTCAGCCTGTGCTGTAGGAAGCTCACCGGAGAGTCGCTGCAGGAGATAGCTCACTGCCATATCGCTCTTTTTCTCTATAAACTGTTTCATGGTCGTAAGCCCGATAGTCTCAGCGATGGCAAGATCATCAAATCCCATGAATCCAATATCATCAGGGACTGAAAGGTGTGTCTCTCGAGCATAACGCAATCCCCCTGCTGCCATATCATCACATCCAAAGAAGATGACTTCAGGATGATCTTTCCGGGATAATAGTTGTCTTGTAGCATCATACCCGCCGGCAGCGGAGAGAGGTACTGTGAGGTGCCATTGCTCATTCATGGGAATGCCGGCTTGCTGCAGTGCAGAATTGAATCCCATGAATCGATCTCGAATATGTTCATCAGCAGGTTCCCATCCGACAAAACCTATCTTTGTATATCCTCGGCTCAGAAGATACTGTGCAGCATCCTGACAGCCGAGAAAGTTGTTTGTGCTGAATGACTTCTCCATTTCACAACGACCCTGCAGCAGCACTACCGGGGTATCCATAGTACGGAAGAACTCTGCACCAGCATTGTCTAAGGTGGCGGCACTTATGATAAGACCATCCATCTTATTGAAATAGTCAAGATGTTGGCTGAAGTAGTAATGAATGTTTTGTCGTGACTCCAGATTGAACAGCAGCAGCTGATAGGGAGTACCGGCTAGCATTTTCTCTATGGCACTCGTGAGCGTGGAAGTGAAGAGTGACTGTGCATCAGAGAACGACAGTCCTATGATATGTGTATCTCTCTTACGGCGTTTCTTTAGTGAGAAGTCACTCTCTTCCAATACTTT
>CAYYPJ010000100.1:7827-9342 GCA_964473495.1 uncultured Spirochaetales bacterium | reverse complement strand
GAAGGTGTTTCCGTAGAGACGGCTGACATGATCTCCCCCATAGCTGGGCCGACCCCGTTTCGGGACATCCTGAGCACCTCTTCTTTTCACGGGCGGGATCATCCAGTCTTCGGGAAAGGCCAGTTGCTGTCTCTGTTTCTCGGTCAGCGTGAGATATCGGGCGTTGGGAGTAAAAACAAAATCAGGTGAGAGTGATCCATAGATGGTTCTGGTATGAAGGTATTTTCCGGTTTCCTTATCCTTTCTCGTGGCCTGAGTTGCCGCATAGCGGTACTTCCCGTTCACAAACAGATACACCTGAATCCTGCCGTCAGCCCGTAATTTTCTTGGCATACCACACCTCCTTGTTACTAGTAAAAATTTGTGCAGAATTCAGGATTATATGTGATGGAGTGGGAAAACTCTGATCAAATCCGCAGGATCATCAGTCGGATTCCCTTGTAAGTATGTCTCTAAGTGTATCCAAATACGTCAACACATAACACCCTGCAGGCAGCTCGGGAAACTTCACACATAAGGTACTCAATGCAGGTCTCTGAGCCTTCTTTGGGAATAATCGCTGAATAACTCTATAGTAGAAATAGGGAGTCTCATTAAAGGTGTCTTTATCAAGTCCTACTTTCAGTAGAGACTCTACTCTATGGGTAACTTTGGAAACCAAACTGTTCTTGCTCTCACGAATAAGTGAATCTATCTTGGCATTCTGAGCATGCTTTTGCTCACAAAGTGTTTCGAAGAGCTCTTCATACTCCCAATCCTTTACACGCTCTAAAGAAAGAACGGATGCTGCGCTGTCTAAGAACACAAGTAGTCGTCGAGTATCGTATGAAGCATACTCCGGGGCTAGCTCTGTTAATATCGTAGAGAGTCCTTCAATCTTTCTGTTCCAGATAGTTTGAGCATAGTCGATCAGATCCTCCTGGTTATGCTCATCTGTAAGAAATCGAGCAAATCTCTCTTCCATATCCATGTTCTCAGAGATGAAATACCGGTATCCGCTGATTCTTCCAAAGCAGCGCATGGTATCAAGATAACCGAGCTTTCTGAATTTACTCATCGTATCCCTAGTAAAATCAAGGGCTCTCCCCATATTGATGGAGTTCTTTATATAGATCGTCTCACTTCCCTGAATATTCATCTTTCGTTTGATTCCTATACCCGAGATATCTACTACAATAATTCGTCGATATCCCCTTCTTCTTGCCATACGATAGGGGATATTGTCATAGACTCCGCCGTCCATATATTTCTGTCCATCAATCTCCAGCCTCTGAAATCCCGGGAATGCAGAGCTTGCCAAGAGGTAATCACCAACGCTTCCCTCCTCCATATCCTCCAAAAAGATCTCCTTGGGCTTCATCGTAGAGATATTAAAAGTGACAATCCCCAGATCTATTCCGGATGATCGGAGTGTATCTTCAGATATAGAGGTATTTACCAGACCTCTAAGAGGACTGGTATCCAAACCCTTCTTCTTGATGATTGAGTAATAGAACTCTTTATAAGCTGCAAAGT
>CAYYPJ010000100.1:0-7817 GCA_964473495.1 uncultured Spirochaetales bacterium | reverse complement strand
CTGCAAAGTTCTTTGTGGTCAATTTCAATGCACCATTCTCAACGAACTCGGCAGGCAGCTGAAGTGCCTTGTCGACGGCAAACATATTACCTACTTTATCAACGAGGGTATTATCATCCATAGCAATGACTCCAGCAATCAGCGCTCCAATAGAATTTCCAATACATGCCCCGATGGTGATATCCAATGACAGCAAGGCTTCCCAGACACCAATATGATAGATACCTTTTGCACCACCTCCGCTAAGAACCAAGCAATAGGAATCTTTTGTTTGTCTTGAACTCTTTATCATACCATACCTCCTTATTATAATGCTGAGAATTGTGGTGTTTCTGCCATACAAGCATTCCTTCACCACTTTTCACAGTCATAACTCATATTATATCATATTCTCTTCTTGGTGAAATGACAAACTACTTTACTGGGAATCCGTAAGACCGTTATCGATGAGATCGCTTCCTGCCTTCTGATAACAGGCTCTTTCGGTTCTTACAGTGTGCGGCCTGCGAGATAAAATCCTTTCCCTCACGGTATGCTTATCAGGAGGACTTCTCTTGATACACCTACCCATCAACTACGCTGATCGTCAGTTTTGCTTCATATTCTCCATTCGCTCCAGTCTTCCCCCGTACAAATAGACCAAACATGCGGTTGAATGATACTGACAATCCTATTCTCGATATTGTTCTGCAGCGAGTTCTTTTACCTGACGTTGTCATCTCACGGTTTCAAGTACTCTGGTGAATCTCAATTCACTGCTGTATGGTTCTCTTCTCTTTGACTCCTTCTTCTCCGTGATTTAAGCAGAACACCAACCTAAGATCATTGTCCGCACTCATAAGTCTATTATATCCTGAAGCAGAAAATTCCTCAGGAATACCGAACTTTCTTACCCATGGAAGACCATATATTCTCCCATTGATCGTCTCAGGGGATAGATACAAACGAGAAGCTTTATGGTACTATAATAAGGGAAAGATGTATTCATTCATCATGCTGCGTAAAAATGCTCTGCTGCATATGATAGTCAATTCATCATCTGGTTTCTTAGATTATTGAGAAGTCCTATTCTCGTACGGCTGCACATGGTAATCATAAACCGGGCTCCTCGAGATATGAAAGGAGTCTAACCAATGAAAAAAATATTCTCTGATAAGAAACAACTTGAGAAATGGTGCCGGTGGACAGCACGAATCATAGGTACTTCTATTCTGCTGATTATTCTGGCTATTGCTATCGGTGAAGGTATTCATGATGGTCCTCTTAATTTCGCAGAATTGCCGTTATCTGACAAGTTCGGATTTCTTACCATGTTCGGCATGTGTCTCGGTCTTGTAGTTGGTTGGAAATGGGAAGGTATCGGAAGTGCCTTGATACTGAGTAATTTTGTATTATTCTGGATCTCACAGCAAATGACACCGAGGATAAATATTGCATTCGGAGCACTGCTGGTATCAGGTATCCTCTACTTTATCGTTTGGCTGCTTAAGAAGCGGTATACATAATCTATCTACTACTTCCAAGAAAGAGTAAAGGTATAGCATGGACTTGCAGTAGATCCCATGAGGTGATGGGGCATCGTTGGATGCGCGAAGTGACCCGCCAACTAACCTTTGGATCTGCTATTTTTTGATGTGTTCTGTCATGTCAAGATGGTCTTGATCTCGAAGAGGATCAATGCAATGATTGCTCATCTACCGGTATTCCCCAGTCGGGCCTGATCATCATGAAAAGCTACGAAATCCCCGTCCTTGCTTGTCATGAGGTCTATCTCAAGTATATCTGTACCCATTTCCAGTGTCTTCTCAAGGAAAAGAAGGGTATTATCAAAAAAAGTGTCTGATGCACCTTTATGGGCTATACTCATGATCCTCTTCTCTGATCTCTTTCTGCAGCAACTCTTCTTCTATAAGTTCTCAGACAATGTATTAAACTCTACAATACTCCCATAGATAATTCATAAGTTTCTTCAGTTCGCAACTTAGCAGAATTGTATATTTATCGGATGCACCTGCATAAATGAGAAGTTTATCCTTAACGGCCACTGCTCCAACAGGAAAGACGACTGCAGGGATATCAACAGGATATTCTTCATCACCATATAATTCCCAAGGCTTTGAAGGTATATAAATCGGTTTTTCTGTTCGGCAGAGTATCTTTTGCGGATTCTTTTTATCAAGCAGACATGCGCAAACAGAGTATCCTCTTTCAATAGGCTCTTTCAATCCATATATCATTGTCACGTCAGTATCTATCTTCCCTACAGCATGATAGATAAAAAGCAATCCTTTATCGGTGGGAATAATCTGAGTCCCAGGTCCTATTTTCTCTCTTTCGTGATCATAATCCCCTACTGTCAAAAGTATATGCTTCTCTCGCTCAGTATATACTCTCTGCCACTGTTCTTCATATCCAGCGGGGTACAGCAACTGTTCAATCCCACCTTCAAGAGGCTGTAAGTAAATATTGGGATGAAACCTAGTAAACATGTAGAGCTTGCCATCAGTATTCCCGGACAAAGGGTAACAGTTTCTTGCATCAAAGGATTTCACGATTCCGCAATAGGTTATATCCTTAAAATCTTTCGTGGTATAGATGGCAATCCTGTCAGCATCGGAACCAGCAAAAGGAGGTTTTAGTTTACCGCATCCTGTTAATAGGTATTTGTCGTTTAATTTGACACACCGTATATCCTCAATGCCATAAAGGAAATCTCCATGTCCACTCCCATCCCCTCTGATCACACCATCCTTATACCTTTCAAAGTGTATTCCATCGTCACTTATTAACGGCCAAACCTCTGAAATATAGTTAGTAAGTTTATAGCGTTTATTACCCGATTGGGAATCAATATAGCTTTCTCTTCCGTATTTCTGTTGACATCTAGGCAAGATGACCACTTTGTCGTTTAGTAACTCAGCACCTCCATTAAAAACTGCACCTGTCTTTTTCTCTCCATGCTCTATCCAATCCAGTCCGATATCATCCGGGTATACTATAGGATTTTCTCTATAATCGCTTAAGCGAAATAGCTTTTCATGTGATGCTGTAGTAATGATTTCGCCTTCTCCTAGTTGTTCAACTGTCTCACTTAAAACATTCATACTCTTTATTTTATTTCACTCCTCGTCACAATTCATTGAATAATCTTATTAACTGCCTTGATATTCTTTCCGGAGAATGCTGTATAGCAAACTCATCTGCGTTTCTCAAGATTCTCTTCCGTGTCTCATCATCATAAATCAGTAGATGTACTGCATCTCTCAGTTCATTATCATCTTTGTACTTTATCAGTTCACCATTATCAAAGGGAGAGAAAAAGAGATTATCACGGGCAAGGATCGGAGTTCCCCATCCTATCACCTGGTATGTTGTTGAAGAGAGAATCGCTCCTGTACCGAGAACTCTTTCTCCTTTGTCAAATAATACAATCTTTGCTGCCTGGACATAATCTCTTCGCTTTTGCCAAGAAGAATTCTCCACTCTAATCTCATCATATCCTATGTCAGGATACTCTTTCTTCTTTTCAGCAACTCGTTCTTCTAGTTCTGCCTTTCGTTCTTCGTCATAGACAAGTGCTAACAGATATATTGAAGGATCAAGCTTTCTCATCGCACAGATAACAGGTAAAGAATCGATCATATTGTATTCACCAAAAGTAAGCATAATATGTTTCTTTACGGGAAGATCTAGTTCCCTGCACCGTATTATACTATTGCTTTGACTCCTCTCATAAGTTGGGAACTCAATACAATGGACTTTTTCAGCAGGATAGTGTTCTTCAATAAACCCATTCTGGTCAGGAAGAAAGTTGATAATTGCATCCCAGTCGAACTTCCAGAAGGGGCTGTCATCAGGTTTTGGCCTATTATCATGATTCAGCAATAGGGTCTTTGCTTTTGCTTTTATCCGTGGGAAAACTTCAAGTAAATCTTCCATAGGAAGTATCCCAAGATCCTCAGCAAGAAATATATTGTACCCATCCTCTTCAACTGCTTTTAGTAAGAGCTCAGAATCAAAAGGTGTCCTGTGGGGAATATTCTTTCCTGAATAGGTGAAACTTCTATGCACAAACGATTCATCTTCAACATCAAGAGGATACCCGAGAGTGCATTCCTTGTAATGGGTAAACACCTGTATATCATATCCATGGTCCATCAGCCATTCTGCGATGGGCGTCGTATGCCGGGAAACCCCGCCGTCAGTATTCCACGAACCAAATATGATTATTTTAAGTTCTTTCAATCTATCACCCCTCGTAATTTAGAAGTTTTTGTTGATGAAACAACAACTCCTTTCTTTTCTTATTTTATCTGTGTACATCAAGACATCTATCTAGACGTATCGCCTCTGGATACTTGCCAGATAGATCTTATATCGTTCTTAATCTTTGAGTTCTTATCAATGATTCAGACACAATACAGAATCATCCCTGAGAACTATCTACCCCACTATTCTCTTTCCCTAAAGTAAGTAAGAGAGTTTTATTGTTTCGTTTCGATTAAAGGACCCTATATTTTCAATCCGCTTCCCATTGCTATTCCGCTTATAAATTGTTTTCTATAGAGTACAAACAGGAGAAGAAGTGGTAATGTCAATATCACTGTAGCGGCAAACACCACTCCAGGTTGAGAACCGCCTCCACCACCGAGTACAAAGTTTGCAATTGTCAGGTTCAATGTCATCATATATGGCTTACGAATAATGAGCACTGACCATAATAGATCATTCCATCTTTGCATAAATATGAACATACCCAGCATTGTTGCCACCGATCTTGACATGGGAATCATTATTCTGAAAATGATCCCAAGCTCAGTACATCCTTCAATCCTGGCAGATTCGATCATTGCCATTGGTATTGTTTTGAAATACTGAGAAAAGAGGAATACCCCCCAGGCACTCATTAAGAATGGAAATATCATAGCAGCATAGGAGCTTAATAGATGTAAGGTAACCATCAACTGGAAAACAACGACAAACCCGACCCCTGTTCCAGTGAAAATCCATTGAAAGATAATAATATTCGAAATGAATTTCTTACCTCGAAAGTTCAGTTTTGATATGGCATATCCTGTAATCGCACTGAAAAAGAGTACAGATAAAGCTATTGTGCCCGAGATAAGAAAGCTGTTAAACAAAGCCCTGAAGAAATATAATTCTTCTAATGAAAATATATCTTTGTACCTTTCAAGTGTAAGAACCTTAAAATTAAAAATACTCGTATAAAAGTCCTTATCCTGTTTTAATGATCCAATCACAAGATATATATATGGATAAATATTTATTAAAGCCCAAAAGAGAAGAAAAGAAATAATGAGAATCTTTCCCAGTTTACTCTTTTTCATTTTACTCTTAGCCATTCTCTATATCCCTTCCAACTAATTTTCTGATTAAGATTACCAGAGTATATGAAATAAGACTGGAAACTAAAGAGACAGCAGCACCATAACCTAAAGCCATCCTGTCATAAATCTGATGAACAGCTTCCAGCTTAAACGTATAACTTGCAAGCATTGGTCCTCCTCCCCCCGTCAGCAGCAGGGGCTCTGCGTAAATTGAGAAAAAAGTCGTGGTCGCAAAGATTACGATAATGACAAAAGTAGGATTAATCATTGGTAACGTTATTTTCCAGAAACGTGTGAAGGGCCCTGCACCATCCATACGCGCTGCTTCATGATATGAAGCTGGGATAGAGGATATATTAGCCATTAGGATAAGGGCATAATAGCCGGAACTCTTCCAGGTGATCATAATTGCAATTGGGATCAGAACTAGATGTACGTCAGTGAACCATCCAATATCTGTGCCCGAGATCCAGGATATGGCTTTTGTTATGAAACTATAGGGACTGAATATTTTTTGGAATATTACTGAATATGCCACTGACCCTGTCAGGTTCGGGAGAAGAAAGGCGATCACTAAGAAACCTTTTAGGACAATATTCTTAACAGAGTTCAACATCAAAGCGAGAATCATGGAAATGACGATGGATAATGGGATATATATGATTCCAAAACGGAACATATTTAATATAATCATTCTAAATTCTTCCCGTTTGAAAAAATCTAGAAAGTTACCAAATCCTACAAAAAAAGCATGGCCTCCAGTAAGACTTGTGTTAAAGAATGCCAGTGGTATTGATGCTGCATTTGGATATAGCCAGAATACAATATTCCATAGAACATAGGGCAAAAGTAGTCCCCAGGCTACTAATGATATTCTTAAAGATATTCTCTTTTTACCATATCCCCTCTCTGTTCTCGCAATATTCTTTGTATAGTTGTTATATTTTCCCTTCAGATTATGTACCATCTTTTTAAGGATCTTTGCCATTTCCGTTCCTTACTACAGAAGGACCATTCTCAAAGAAAATGGCCCCTCTTTTACTTTATTCTGCTATTTCTTAATTGCAGCTATGGCTGCTTCTGCATCATGCATTGCTGTTTTAGCATCTTTTGTCTGATATGCCAAAGGTTCCCATAATGCTTTTTTCACTGCATTAAAGATATCATAGCTTCCAGTATCCACAACAGAAAGAGACCGAGGAACGAATTCCACGAATTTAGATAGCCCCGGATTACTATTCATGTAATCCTTGAATACGGGGTTTTCCAGAAGATCTGCTCTCATTGGAAGTTCTCCAGTTGCTTTTAACTGATTTAGATCAAATTCAGGATTGGAAAATCGCCATTCCATATAATCCCATGCTTTTTCCACACTGCCGCTGTCTTTGATAATCGCAATACCTTTCACACTTGCATCGACCCATGCATTCTTATTTGTCCCAATAAAATCTGGTACAGGAGGAGTAGTGACAACTATCTTAGCATCTGGTCTCATATTCTTAATATTACTTATCTCCTGTGACCCGGCACAGGCAATAGCTCCAACATTTGCGAATTCTTTGAATTTATACTTATCCTTATTTACTGAAGCATACCCCTTCTTGAAAGCATTTGCTGCAAAGTCAACCAAAGCGACCGAGACATCGGATGTTGTATCAAGACCATCCTTGGAGATTTCTTGTACCCCGCCATTAGCAGACATATAGAAGGTGTGCCAGTAATATCTAACCTTCCACCATGCTGCAGTCGGATCAAAATCTATGGCAATGTAATCTCCTTTGCTTATTAACTTGGATGCATAATCGTTAAATTCACTATAGGTGACAGGAGGTTTATCATATCCTGCCAAATTCAATAGTCCCTTGTCGTATATAAAAAGAGCTGGTTTCCACGTCTGAGGAAGCACATAGATATGACCGTCTTCTGCCCGAAGATTATCCACAAAGCTCTCGGCATGTCTGGTTTTAATTAGTTCATCAAAACCATCAAGTGTATCGAGAGGAACAAGCAAATCATCTTTTGCAAGAACATGGCCAAACCCCATCTCCATGTTGGCAATAAGTGTAGGTGCGGTCCCTGTGGCAATTGCTGTCTGGATAATCACCTCAGAACTCGATCCTACTGGAATCGGATTATATATAATAGGATTTTCCGCATGCTCTTTGTTGAAACTATCTATTGCTATTTTCTCAGCTTGATAGGCATCCCCACTACAAGTCCAATACGTCAGCTGTTTTTCAACAGCCGGTTTTGCGGTTCCCTCGGCTTGCCCTGCAGCAAACAGGGAGATCGGTAACAGAATACCGAATGATACTAAACAGATAAGTAAAATCTTTTTCATATTCAGTTCTCCTTTTAAATTATTTTCTACAGTCTTAACCAAATCATATGTATTGCAGTAGATTTTTATAGATAAAGGTTACTTCTTGTTTTGACTTATACTGTAGTTCCTTTTATCTATCTTAGCAT
>CAYYPJ010000099.1:617-9355 GCA_964473495.1 uncultured Spirochaetales bacterium | reverse complement strand
TGCTATATCGGCAAGATTTCGGTTTCCAAGATAGGAAGCTGATTCCGGTACGATGTTAAAGAGTAACTTGATAGAATCCCCGCCGATTCGTTTTTGGTGTCTTATGATATCACCGCAATTGGTGTCCCAGAGTCCAAAATCACTTGCATAGACACCAGTGAAAATCTCACGAACGAAAAGAGCCCCTGTAGCTACTGCAAGATCGATAGAGGCCTTAGCATCCCACAACACATTGACTCCAAATGGTATTTCTATATCTTGATGCAGTTCTCCAATGATCCTGGCCATTGTTGTGTAGGTAACAGGTTCTACTTTAGTCAGATAGGGAAGACTGAATTCATTTGAGAACATGACTCCATCCACACCTCCAGTCTGTAATGCCTGTAAATCTTTACGTGCAAGATCGATGACACGATCAATGCCTCCAGTGCTGTCGAAATCAGGATCTCCCGGTAGTGCCTGAAAATGACACATGGCGATCACGGGTTTTTGTACATGAAAGATCTCTGTTAACCAATTCATTGTTTATTCCTCTATTTTTGTATATATGTTTCAACCGAAGATGATTGTGCAAGTGTTCTCATCTCTTGTGTGAGTTCTGCACCGGTGATGAGAGCGTCTATATCTTTAAATCCGCAGACACGGGCGAAAGCAGTCTGCCCGAACTTCTTAGAATTCATCAATGCGATAGTTTTCTTACTATGATCGATTGTTATTCTCTTTATCGATGCATCTTCTATGATATATTCAGTAAAACCGGTATTACAGTCTACTGCTGCAGTTGATAAAAAGAATAAATCAAAATAAAGTCTCTGAAAGAAATAGGTTGTAAACTCTCCGATCAAAGAGCCTTCGTGGGAACGTACTTCACCACCTGATATGATGGTGCGAATTGATGGATGTGACATAAAGAGAAAGGCAATATGCAGACTTGGCGTTACAATGGTAAGATCGTGAAAATTCATCAATAACTTAGCAAACTCAATGGTCGTAGTCCCGGAATCAATAGCGATCGTATCTCCTTCTGAAACAAATTTGACGGCCTGTTGAGCAATACGCTGTTTCTCTTCAATATGCTGTTGTTGTCTAAGATTAAAAGGAGGTTCATATCTTCTGCCGACTTCTTTGACAGCTCCTCCATGGGTTCGTTTTAGTATTCCTTCCTGTTCAAGTTCTTTGAGATCTCTTCGAATTGTCATTTCTGATACTGATAATTCTTCAGCAAGTACATTGACACGAAGGGAGCCTTCAGTGTCTAGAGCCTTTTGAATATATTGCTTTCTTTTTAATGAACTGCGCATTTGGTACCTTTATTCAAAAATGTTGTAACAAACAAAATATTTGTTATATATAACACAATATAAACATTTTAACAAATTGTCCAGTAGGAAAAAAGATAAAAGTATAAGAAAGTCACATTCTCTCATACTTTGCACCAGGTCTTAGCACTAGAAGTAGAAGGATCCTCTTAGAAAGCTATTGCATCGAAAGATCTTGATGATCGTATATATGTGTAAGTTCCCATTGTTTTGCTTCCAGTTCCTTCAGGATGATTTCTGTCGTCCAGGCTGCAGCATGTGCAACGACAGATGTGCATTTATCAGTATGAGCACCGTCTTTATTGAACTGTTCCTTATCAGCGGGATCAAGCAGATTATAGGTTCTTCCAAAGATGTTTTTATGGATCTCGTTGCATATGACGGATCTATACGTATGTATAAAATGTGACTGAAGATCTCTTGCCATTCTGAAAGAAGAATATTTGAAATCATTATCATCATCGAAGTGTGATCTTCTTCTTCCGAATAGGGAGCTTATCACCATGATCCCGCCAGAGAATCCGCCACAAGAACCACTGCAAAGCAATCCTCCTCCTGAAGCTAATCCGCTTGCGGCACGAAACAGGTGGTCGTTTGGAATCTCTAATGCATCCAGTATTGCCGCTACAGTGCATTGAGCACAACCCCTATACTGGTGTTCATAGGAGAATCCTAATTCATATGCTTGTCTTATATACCCTTCATATTCTTTCATAATAAAGCAAGTATAGATAATTTTCTTGTCATTGTCTATAAATAATGACAAGTAAATATAAATATATTTACATATGTAAAATATATGATATACTTTACCCTACTATATAAAAGACTGAATGGGGTTTGTGGGATGATTGAATTATGTGCTTCTGTACTTGCTGCTAACCATGCTCATATAGCTCGTGATATTAAACTAGCTGAACAATGTGGAATTAATCGATTTCATTTTGATGTATGTGATGGACACTATACAAGAAACATCATCTTCGGTAATCAGCTTATAAAGGATTTAAAAGAAGAATCAGCTTCGTACTTTGATGTTCATTTGGCAGTGTTTCATATGGACGAAATACTTAAGTCTTTCTTGGATACAGGTACAGATATGATTAATATCCAGTATGAGACGAGTGATCATCCTGATCGCTTGTTCAAACTCCTTCATGAGTATTCGATAGATGTAAGTGTCTGTTTTACCCTTGAGTCGGGAATGGATGTCATAAAACCATTTTTAGAGAAAGTAGATGCTGTTAACTTGTTAGCTGTGCATCCCGGCATAGGGGGTCAGAGATTTTATCCCCAAGTTCTGCATAAGATAGAGATGACTGCCGGCTATATCAAAAGAAATAATTTAAAGACAAAGATATCGGTTGATGGAGGAGTTAATGCATCAACGCTCCGTCAAGTAATAGATGCCGGTACCGATATAGCTATTTTAGGTAACGGGATCTTTTGTGGGAATATATGTGAGAATATATATTCATTGAACAATATCATACATGGGTCTTAGATACAAAAGGATGGGTAATATGTCACATTATATCTTAGGGATTGATGCTGGTACAGAAAGTATCAGAACAGGAATCTACGATGAAACAGGGAACTGTATCAGTTTTGGTATCAGTGAGAACACGAATATTCACAGATACCCCGGCTGGGGTGAGCAGAGCGTCGACCAATGGGATCGGTCGATGCTGGAGTCGATATTGAATGCTTTTGATGGATGTGACATACATCCGAATCAGATAGAAGGAATCGGATTGGATGGAACAAGCTGTACCGTTGTTCATCTTGATGAGCAGGGAAATCCTCTGCGTGATGCCATTATGTGGATGGATATAAGAGCTTCTCGAGAGGCAGATGAGATTGCTGCAAGCGGCGATCCTGCACTGAAGTATGTTGGGTTCAGCAAAGTTTCTGCCGAATGGTTCCCTTGTAAGAATCTCTGGGTGAAACGACATGAACCGGAGATCTATGCCAAAGCAAAAACGATCTTTGAGCATACTGATTGGATGGCTTATTGGCTAACTGGGGAAATAACAGCAAATATAAACACCGTAACTATCAGGTGGTTTTACAATAGCGAAGAGGGTGGTTTTCCACACTCGTTATATGAAAAGATTAATTTAGGTGACATATTTGATAAACTTCCAAAGCGTATTGTGAAGATTGGAGAGGTCGTCGGGGGATTGAGCAAACAAGTCTCCAAGTTGACAGGGCTGCGTGAAGGGATCCCGGTAGCCGGCGGCGGTGCCGACGCCTATATGGGCGTGATAGGAGTAAATGCATTAAAACCTGGTAAATTGGCATTGATAACTGGTTCATCACAGCTCCATATTGGAATGACTGATATTGAATTGCATGCACCCGGAATCTTTGGGACTTTTCCCGGGGCGATCATCCCGGGGGTGGAGATTGTTGAAGCCGGACAGATCTCAACCGGATCAATTATAAAATGGTTCGTATCTAATTTCCTGAATATAGAATTGGTTGAAGAAGCTGCAGCTAGAGGGATCTCGATTTATAAGCTGCTAGATGAGAAAGCTGCAAAGGTTCCTGTTGGTTCTGAGGGACTTGTCGTTCTTGAGCATTGGCAGGGGAACAGAACTCCTTGGGTAGATGCAACTAGTAGAGGGGTTGTTCGAGGATTGACTCTGAAACATACTCCTGCACATTTGTTTCGTGCAATCATGGAAGGTGTTGTTTATGGTACAGCAGTGATTCTTAAGCGGATGGAAGAAGGCGGTGTCTTTATTGATGAGATTATCATGTGCGGAGGAGCTACACAAAGTGATCTCTGGGTACAAATCCATGCTGATGTCACAGGAAAGAGGATCACTATACCAGAAGAGCAGCAAGCTGTTTCTTTGGGTAGCGCGATAGCCGGGGTAGTAGCTGCCGGGTTGTATCCAGACTTGATCACGGCCGCTGAGAAGATGGTACGAATCAAGAAAGTCATTGAGCCGAATATGGAGAATACAAAAATGTATAAAGAATATGTGTATCAATATGAAGCAACTTATGAACATCTAAAGGAAGATTCCAAGAGACTTGTTGACTCGTTGGAACGGTAAAATATCGTACTGACGTGAGAAAAATCTATTTTTATGAGAACAAACATTCTGCGGGCAACAGATTTTAGTGTCTTTTCCCTTCTAACAACGATAATCTCATTATGTTTTATAGAATGGTATACATCAGTAAATTACGGCAGAAAGAAACATTTCCAAAGAGGGACTTTGCATTGTCGTGAAATGATATACAATCAGAGATTTCATATAGCTGAATAAAAAACCTCATACTATTTTGAGTGATTGATACTGTGGTCTTTGCCAAACGGGTTGGGCAGATTGGGGGAAAGATGATTCATGAAGAGAATCAAGATCATGAAGGATAAAAGAGGGCTCAGAATTCGCAGGATTCTTATGAACAAACATATACATATGTAAAGAAAATATATATTTTCTTTACACTTGACAAGTTGTTATTATTGATTATACTTACATAGACAGAGACCTGCTGCATTCAGATATAGTCGTATCTTATAAGTAGTAGGCCAAAATCTTTGTGTCAGGAGACTTGTGTTATGAAAATCTCAAAGGATAAACATAAAGAATTATACTATAAGATGGTGCTGTGTAGAGAGTTTGAAGAAACCGCTGCCAGACTGTTTATCGCAGGGAAAGTCCATGGTACTGCTCATTTTTGCATTGGTGAAGAAGCAACTGGTATAGGCGTTTGTTCAGCATTGGAAATTGAAGATTATATAACCCAGACTCATAGAGGCCATAATCAAGGTATTGGGAAGAATATGGACATCAACCGAATGATGGCGGAATTTCTCGGAAAGGAGAACGGGTACTGTAAGGGAAAAGGCGGATGTATGCATATAGCCGATTTCTCTGTCGGAAGCTTAGGTGCTAATGGAGTGGTTGCAGGCGGGATCCCTATAGCCGTAGGATCTGCCTTATCTCAAAAGTATAAGGAAAAGAAGCATATTACCGTATCTTTCTTTGGAGATGGAGCTACTAATGAGGGAGCCTTCCATGAGACTCTTAACCTCGCTTCAATATGGAAGTTGCCAGTGTTGTTTGTATGTACAAACAACTTGTATGCTATGTCCACCCATATGAATAGGTCAATGAATATTAAGGATATAGCTGTTAGAGCCTCGAGTTATGGAATCAGAGGGATTTCTCTGGACGGTAATGATGTAGTAAATATTTATAAGGAAACTCTAAAGGCAAAAGAATACGTGCTTGAACATGGTCCCATGCTGATGGTTCTTAACACCTATCGCTGGATGGGACACTCAAAAAGTGACGCTCAGGTCTATCGAACGAAAGAAGAAGTGAACGAATGGAAAAAGCGCTGTCCAATCAAAAGACATAAGGAATATTTGCTGGAACATAAGATTATGACTGAAGCAGAGATAAGATCATCACAGATACAGGCTGAGAAAGCGGTTAAAGATGCTGTTTTATTTGCAGAAAACAGTCCTGAACCAAGTATTGATAACATATTTGATGATGTGTTTGCCGATTAGGAGGGGGTAATGAGAGAAATTACATATGCGCAGGCTTTAAAAGAGGCTATGAGTGAAGAGATGCGCGTAGATGAAGATATCATATTCATGGGAGAAGATATCGGAATCTATGGAGGTGCATTCGGAGTCTCTCGAGGGATGTTAGAAGAGTTTGGTGGGGAAAGGGTCAGGGATACACCTATTTCGGAACTCGCCATCACCGGGTGTGCAGCAGGAGCTGCAATGACTGGTTTAAGACCAATCGTTGAGATTATGTTCAGTGATTTCATCACATTGGCTATGGAGCCGCTAGTAAATCAGGCAGCGAAGAATCGATTTCAATTTGGTGGACAGACTGCCGTTCCTATGGTGTTGAGAACTCCTGGAGGATCAGGTACTGGAGCTGCAGAACAGCATAGTCAAAGTCTAGAAGCCTGGGTCTGTCATGTCCCCGGACTGAAAGTTGTCATACCGTCGACTCCCTATGATGCTAAAGGGCTCTTAAAAGCTGCAATACGTGATAACAATCCTGTAGTATTCATTGAGCAGAAGCTGTTGTATAGGACAAAGGGAGAAGTCCCTGAAGTCGATGATGAATATATAGTATCTTTAGGAAAGGCAGATGTTAAGCGTACCGGCAAAGACCTGACAATTATCACATATGGACGCATGGTCCCACGTTGTTTGACTATAGCAGAGAATCTTTCGAAAGAGAATATCGATATTGAAGTAATAGATATTCGCACATTGGTACCTTTAGATAAAGAATGCTTGATAACTTCAGCAAAGAAGACGGGGAGAGTCCTTATCGTACATGAAGCTTGTCAGACTGCGGGATATGGTGGTGAACTTGTAAGTACCATCGTGGGTAGTGATGCATTTTTCTATCTTGATGCACCCGTGAAGCGTCTTGGAGGATTGGATGTACCTATCCCGTATAATCCGCATCTTGAAGCTGAAGTCGTGCCGACTGAAGAGAAGATTGAAGCTGCAGTTAGAGAGCTTCTGTAGGAGGGAAAGATGGCTGAAGCGATCATAATGCCGAAGACCGGGATGGCAATGGAAGAAGGTACGATTATAGAATGGTTGATAAAAGAGGGCGATTATGTTGAGAAAGGAGATCCCGTTGCGGAGATAGAGACCGATAAATCGACGATGGAATTAGAGACTGATTATACAGGAGTGATTCTGAAAATCCTCTTTGAGGACGGGGAAACGATTCCTGTGACGATTCCTATTGCTTGGGTTGGTTCTGAGGGTGAAGCTATCCCGGACCCGAAGGAGCCTGTTGTTCCCGAAGAAGATGCCAAATCAGAACAGAAACGATCAGGGATCTCTCAAGAGAAAGATAGTCTTGATTTAGTTAAATCTCCTCTTGGTGGTAAGATACGTGCAACACCTGCCGCACGGAAAATTGCACATGCAAAAGAGATAGATCTTCTTACCATTACCCCTTCCGGCAGACATGGAGAGATTTGTAAACAAGATGTGTTGGCACATACAAAGATGCACATAACCCCATTGGCTAAAAGGATCGCAGAGGATAAGGATTTTGATCTTAACAAGGTTAGTGGGAGTGGCCAGTTCGGGAAGGTGTTCTCCAAAGATTTACCGTATAAAGAACAAGAAGTAAAGAATGTGACCGAAAAAGATACTAAGGTACCACTTACCAAGATACAGAGAATTACTGGTAGACGTATGCTAGAGAGTATTCAAACAATTCCCTCTGTGACAGAACAGATCAAAGTTGATGTCACCAGTCTTATCGCAATGCGAAAACAGGTCCTTCAGTCAATTGAACAGAAAGTGACGATAAATGATTTTGTCTTATTAGCAGCTGCAAAGGCTCTGAAACAGTATCCACGCATGAATTCTACGTTTGACGATGATGCTATCATCTATAAGAGTTCTGTCAATATTGGGATGGCTGTAGCTATTCAAGACGGTCTTGTCGTTCCGGTCATCCATGATGCTGATACGTATACATTGACCAGTCTAGCCTCTAGAACGAAGATTTTAGCTGACTTGGGAAGAAAGGGTAAACTACAGCCGGATGATATGTATGGTGCTACATTTTCTGTCTCAAATATAGGAATGTATGGAATAAACTCGTTCACTCCAATTATCAATCCGCCTGAATCAGGGATTCTTGGGGTGTGCACGATAGAGAGTGTCCCGAAGTTCGTTAATGGACAGTTGGTAGAAAAACAGGTGATGGGATTGAATTTGACTTTTGATCACAGAGTGGTTGATGGAGCTCAAGCTGCAGAATTTCTTTTATCTGTTAAAGATTTCTTAGAAAAGCCAATGAGACTTTTAGTTTAACAATCATAGTGGTTTATGGAGTTCGTCTATGAAAGAACGAGAATTTGATATCATCGTAATAGGAGGTGGTCCTGCAGGATATATTTCTGCGATAAAGGCTGCACAATTAGGTGCAAGGACTGCATTGATAGAGAAAGACGTCGTTGGCGGAACCTGCTTGAACAGAGGATGTATACCGACTAAATACTATTTGAAAAGTGCAGAACTGATATATGAATTGCAGTCAGCCGTTAAACGCGGAGTAGTGATCCAAGATTCATCATTCTCTATGGATATGACTACAGCCGTGGCAGGAAAGAATACCGTAGTCAAGAAGTTGACTAATGGTGTGAAAAGTCTTCTCAAAGCCAATGATGTGACAATATTGACCGGTACAGGAAAGGCAGTGTCTTCACATGTCGTAGAGATCAATGGGCAGGAGCAAAAAACATGTAAGGCTGTGATTCTAGCCGGCGGTTCAAAAGTCAGTAGAATCCCAATACCAGGTGTTGAGCATCAACGGATCCTTACCAGTGACGATATCTTGGATATCAAAGAGATTCCCAAGTCGTTGATTATCATTGGAGGAGGGGTTA
>CAYYPJ010000099.1:0-607 GCA_964473495.1 uncultured Spirochaetales bacterium | reverse complement strand
AAAACAAAATTCTTCCTTTAATGGATAAGGAAATCTCAGAACAGCTGACCAGATCAATCAGGAAGCGAGGCATTACGATACTGACGGGAACGAAGATTAGCCGTATCGGAGACCGAAGTGATTTTGTTGAGATGTCATTAACAGATGAGTCAGTGATCCAAGCTGAATATGCATTGCTTTCCATTGGAAGGGAGGCGGATCTTTCCTGTGCTGATATTGAAGGATTACAAGTTGATAGAGGTAAAATAGTTGTAAATGATCGCATGCAGACAACGGTTCCTGGAGTGTTCGCTGTTGGAGATCTCAATGGAAAGAAGATGTTGGCTCATGCTGCTTTCAGTATGGGTAAGACAGCTGCAATCAACGCGGTAAACCTGATAAAAGGAATTTCTGAAAGGGAGCGTGTGGAACTTTCCTATGTTCCTTCTATCGTCTATTCAATACCAGAAGTAGGAAGTGTAGGGCTGTCTGAGGTTGAAGCAAAGAAGAAGTATGATATAGCTGTGGGGAAATTTCCGCTTTCTGCCAATGGAAGAGCTCTAGCAAGTGGAGCTCCTGAAGGTTTTATCAAAGTGCTTGCTGATAAACGATATGGTCAGATAGTGGG
>CAYYPJ010000098.1:0-9434 GCA_964473495.1 uncultured Spirochaetales bacterium | reverse complement strand
CGTGCTAAATGGTCTTCGGCTACCCACTCCTGTATTGATGGGGGTAATAGATATGCTGTGTCTTGGTCAGCTGTCAAGAACTTATCGCTCATAATATCTCCATACCGTTAATAGTTTTATTCACTCTTAATATATCATATTCAGTCTATTGTTTGGTCACTACGTTTACCCTGTTGCTGTCTATAAAGGGCAATAGACTCCTGGACGCCACTCATAATAAGATGTATCATACAATAACTTGACTAGTACACGAGGTTTTCAGTGAACACTGACAGAATACAACAGATCATACAAGAATTTGTCTCTGAACGGGATTGGGAGAGATATCATACTCCAAAGAATGTAGCTATTGCGCTATCAGTTGAAGTATCTGAACTGTTGGAGATATTTCAGTGGATGACTGATGCTGAAGTCTCGCAAATCGAAAAAGAAAGCAGCACATACAGGAGAATCAAAGAAGAGTTTGCCGACTCCATGGTCTATCTGCTCAGGTTCGCAGATCTGCTCGATATCGATATCGAGCAGGCACTGCTTGAGAAGCTCTCTAAGAATGCAGAGAAATATCCGGTTGAGACATCCAGGGGAAGTTTCGTCAAATACAATGAACGTAAATGACACAGGAGCAGGCTGATGATACTCTACAGCAACACATATAGAGATTTCAAAGATGATGTTTCACACTTGAGATTGACTCGTTCGATCGAGCAGTCATATGAGAGAGTGTTCCGCAAGAAGGCCAACAAGAAAGAGCAGGAATCTTGGGATAATTCACTAAGATGTATGTATCTTGTGATCAGCAACACTCAGATATCCGATGACTGCGGAATACTGATCGAATACAACCTGCCAAACACCAGCAGACGCATAGATTTCATGATCACGGGAGAGAATGATCAAAAACAGAAGAATCTTGTGATCGTAGAGTTGAAACAGTGGCAATCTGCAGAATCAACAGGAATGGATGGCATAGTAAAGACGGCCCTCGGCAACAATATTCGGGAGACCGCTCATCCCTCTTACCAGGCTTTCGGATACAAGAAGTTCCTGTGTGATTTCAACGAAGAAGTCTATTCAGGCAAGATCAATGCAGAATCCTGTGCTTTTCTCCACAACTACCTGCAAAAGGACCCTGAACCCCTGTTAGATGACGTGTATGCCTATTATGTAAAGGATACCCCTCTGTTCTTTCAAGAAGATATTGATATCCTTGCCCAGTTCATCTCTTTCCATGTCGGAAGAGGCAACGGTATGGAAATCCTGTATGCGGTAGACCATGGCAAGATCCGTCCAAGTGTCAAACTGATCGATGCTGTAGGTTCTCTTTTTAAAGGCAATGAATACTTCACGCTCATTGATGAGCAGAAGGTACTGTATGAGAAACTGCTGCATGCACCGATAACCGATGAGAAACAGGTTGTCATCATCAACGGCGGTCCAGGTACCGGCAAATCCGTCTTATCCTTCAATCTGTTGTACGGGATGTTGAAAAGAAGGAAGAATGTTGTCCTATCCGCACCAAATGCAGCTTTCCGCGATGTCATGACAAAAAGACTGCAGCAAGCCGGACTTAAAAAGAAAACAAAGAACCCATTAGATACCATGGCGTTACATTCCATCATCACCGGATCTTCTTCCTTTTTTGGATTAGAAAGCAGCATATATGATGTTGTTATAGTGGATGAGGCTCATAGGCTAAAAGATGGTTCTGCATACATGTTCAATGGAGACAACCAAATTGAAGATATCATCAATGCTTCAAGATACAGCATCTTCTTTGTAGATGACATCCAAACAATCAGGCTTGAGGATATCGGCAGCTGTAGGAATATAAAAGCTGCTGCGAAGAAATTTCATGCTTCCGTAACCGAGTATACGCTGGATGTTCAGTTCAGATGCTCCGGCATGCCGGGATATATCAACTGGGTTGATCATACGCTGCATATCAAAGATACCGCCAACTTTGATTCCTGGGATAATGATATCTTCACTGTCGAACTATGTGACTCTCCGCATGATGTCTTTGCGAAGGTAAAAGAAAAAGATAATCAGGGATTTCATGCTAGGATGCTGGCAGGATATGCGTGGAAATGGACAAAAAAGGGAAACTCCGATGGACAAGTATCCGATGTTGTTATTGAAGAACATGATTTTGCTATGCCATGGAATTCCAGGAGTGCTCGTACAACTTGGGCAATAGACCCGACAGGTCTGTATCAGATAGGCTGTATTCATACATCACAAGGATTAGAGTTTGATTATGTCGGTATCATCATCGGTAAGGACCTGCAATATGATCCAAAAGAGAAGGTCCTATTTGCTTCTTGGAAGCATTATAAAGATGTTGCAGGGAAAAAAGGACTTAAAGACAACCCGGTTCAATTCGATCAACTCGTAAGAAACATCTACAGAATACTGCTTACCAGAGCCATGAAAGGCTGCTTCATCTATTGTCACGATCATAACCTTCAGGAGTATCTTAGGAGCTGTCTCCCAAAAACGCCTCTATATTCATTACCTGATGAAAACGAGATGTTTGTCGCAGAGTAACTCATACTCATTCTTGCCCCGACCTCTTCTGGGGCCTTTGTGGTAATCTGCTTCTGCATGCAATAGTTGTCCGTATTCAAGATACTGCCGCTGACCTCCTGCAGAGCATCAGCGTATCACCAGATGGTAAGAGAAACCCCACACAGAAATCGATATCCTTTTCTCAGAGCAACTACATGTTCTCCATGCTTGAAGCTTCCCGGTCCAGCACGATGACCTAGAAATCTGTCGGACTTTATAGATAGCAACAGGGTAAACGTAGTGGCCAGACAACAGACTGAATAGGATATATCAAGGGCAAATAAAAGTAATAGTTGTATATATAACTGCAAACACCCATCCTGATCATGCAACGATCGCGGCATTTCGAAGACGGTTCCTACCACAGATGAGTGGATATTCTACTGAGATACTCACGATAGCATCGACTATGGGGCTATTGAAGTTGGGAAGCGTCAGTCTTGATGGGACGAAGATGAGAGCGAATGCCTCCAAGCATAAAGCACTGAGCTATGAATATGCCGGCAGACTGGAGCAGTAGTATCTACAAGAAGTAACAGAGTTACTGGTCAAGGCAGAACAGGCAGACTCCTAGGATATATTTGAACAATGGGCTGCTCTGCTTGTTTACCTCGTGGGGACACTATACGAAGTAACTTCGTATCTAGAAAGATTTCCATGAAGATAAACTATGGAACGTATTGAATAATGAACATAAGATCATTATAATGCCTTACAATATTAATAATCATTATTATATATATCTGAGTACACAGGAGGATAATCAATGAAGAGTTACGAGATCGTTGTTGTAGGAGGAGGACCTGCTGCGATAACGATTGCAAAGGTTCTTGGCAAAAAGAAGCATGTTGCAGTAGTTCGGCCGGAAGATCATTCAATGATCTACTGTGCCATGCCGTATGTCATAGAGGGACTTATAGAGATAGATAAAACATTGAAGAAAGATGCTCTTGTCACTGATGCAGGTGCTGATCTGGTCAGGGCTCTTGTGACCCATATAGATTTTAACAGAAAGCGTGTTACCCTTTCGAATTCATCAGAATTATCATATGAGAAGCTCATTGTCGCAACAGGTGCCGAACCTTTTCTACCTCCGGTTCCGGGAATAGGGCTGAAAGGGGTTACAGGGTTTAAAACGGAACATGATTTAACGATTATCAAAAAGCGAATCTCTTCAGGGGCCAAAAAAGCTGTCGTGGTGGGAGCCGGAGCAATAGGGATAGAACTTGCGCAGGCCTTACAAGCGGCAGGACTGATTGTAGACCTGGTTGATATGGGGGACTCGATCCTTCCCAACCTTGTTGATAGTGAGATGGCCGATGACCTTGAAGCTGAAATCATAAGAAAAGGGATAAGCGTCCATCTTAAGACAAAAGTTGTAGCGTTAGAAGGAAGAGAATGGGTAGAACAGGTTGTTCTTGATACTGGTGCATCAATACGCTTTGACACGAATGACGAGTGTTCCGTTTCAAATGATGCTACCCACAACGGGATCGTAGTATTTGCTGCTGGAATGAAACCCTCTATCGAATTCATAAAAGGAAGTGAACTTGAGTTAGGACGGGATGGGATACTCGTGAATGATCACCTGGAGACAAATCTGCCGGATGTCTATGCAGTTGGTGATTGCGTGCAGTATATCAGCGGCATCACCGGGACTGTGACTCTAGGGAAGCTTGCTACAAATGCTGTCCCGATGGCTAAGGTACTTGGGGCTGCTCTGCTTGGTAAAGATAGAGAGTATCCAGGGTTCTTCAATGGAGCAGCTACAAAGGTTGGAAAGTTCTTTGTAGGCAGCACGGGTCTTTCAGAGAGTGCGGCTCAGAAAGAGGGGTATGAAGTCATTACCGGTTACAGTGAAGTAACGACACAGTTCCCAATTATGCCTGATGCAAAGAAGATGAGAGTAAAACTTGTTGCTGACACAACGTCTAGGAGACTTCTTGGTGCCCAGATCGTTAGTGGTGAGCCAGTCACCGGGAGAATAGATCTGCTGACATTTGCTATACAGAAGCATTCGACTGTCGAAGATATGAGAAGTCTGAGTTATTCTTCACAGCCGTATCAATCATTTTTCCCTGCTGCGAACAGTATCGTTCTTGCTGCAGAAGATATATTGAGAACTATGGAGCAGCTGCCGTCAAGAATAAGCAATACTCTGTGATTTTAAAGTTATGTTTTTCTTACACTGCATAAAATTTTGATTCGTAGCATGATAAACGTATCTATTTAAGATCACTGATTAGAGAGGACAGGCTGCTATACATATAATGCAGCCTGTCCTCATAGTATTACGAGTAGGTGATATCAGGTATTCAGGTATCAGATAGTCTCCTCTTTTGCATCTGCTGTGCTGATATAGTCATAAATACGACGTTGAACTCTCGCTTCATTCAATTGGTATCCCAATTTTCTCATGATCTCTTCATCTTTCCGATGTCTAGTTAATATTGCCGAGAGTTGTGCTTCAAGAGCTGTTCGACGGTATAGGGGGTTGTCTATCTGCCGTCTCATTTTGTCTGCTCTGGTGATTTCCTGTTCGATATCTTTCTCTGTCACATAATCTGAATAGGGATATGAAGAGAAATCTTCTTGGATATTCTCATCCTGAATCAGTACATCAGGTAGATGAAAAGAAGGTGTCTTCAGCGTGTCGATGGATAGCTTTATGGAGAAGATCTTCTTCGGACCTAATGAGAAGCATGTCCTATCGGTATCCCATGATAGATCAGATTGGTGTTTCTCCATAAGAGTGACTTGCTGTACTCTTTTTATCTGCAAGTCTGCAGTCAGCGTGACTTCGGTTTGTACATCTGAAAGATTCACCCCGCGAAGGATTATGCTGCTGTTGTCTTCACTGCGTTTTACTGCAGTGATCTTCACACAGTTCCGGGTATCAGAGATATGAAGCCATGAGTGCTCCGATGGCAGAGGTCCTTCTTTTGCCGGTGTCGAGACGACGAGCAGCTCATTATTGAATAGTTCAGCTCGGCGTGAGATACCGGAATATGAATCTTTGGTGTGCGGACATACCCCGTACTCAAAGGTCATTTCTCTGAGACATTGGGCATCTGGAGTATATATTTCAGGTCCTGCATCTCCAATACGGGTATTAATATCTTTGGCGATCCAGCCAACAGAACGGAATAGTGTCAGAGCTATGGTATCGGAATCAATGATCTGATACTCCGGTAATCCCTTATGAAGAAGAGCGATTCCCTGCTTACCGTCATTCATATCGACAAATTCTCTTGTATGAAAATACGTAGAAGGAGAGGCTTCCCGAGCTCCTACGATTACCTTTCTCACATATTCCGGGATCTCTGACTCCTGGTAATCCGGTATGGAGATCGGGCGTTCTGTGATATCGAACGGAGATCCGGCCCAGGAACTTTCAGTTTCTATGCCGGTGGGGATAAGAATACGCATCCTATGGTCTTTAGCGGTATTTCGTACTATGGTCTTACATGATACTACCGGGGAATCTGCTTTTACGGTGATATAGGTTATAATGGGCAAGAGTTGGGTCTGTCTGCTTCTTCTCATATGATCGTCGATGTCAGAAACCGGAATATCGAGGATCCATTGAACTCTGTAGGTCACAGAAATATCAGAAGAGTCTATCATTTCTATCTGAGCAGCAGTATCCTTCGTCGTGATTCGTACGTCATACTTGGGGAACGAGTAGTTGTACTCGTCTCCGGAATCTCCCATATCCTCAATGATCCCAAGATCCTTATACAGTCTTCCTGTCTCTTTATAGAGAAGATTGAAGGAACCATTGGATTGCAGAGAGAAACGTATGAACTGGTTTTCTGCAGTGAGTCCGTCAACGACAAGTCTCTGTTCAGGGTATTCTTCTTCTGTGATGACTTTGTAACCCATTGCCGGGATGTTTCGAACGAAGCGGGAAGCTCCATTCTGCTCTATCACATCCGATCGAGTATAAGGGGCTGTATTGAATACGATTGTCGCATCTTTAGTCGGGCTGCTGCTTGAATCTACAGCACCTGCTAGAAAAGCGACTTTCTTGTCAAGCAGTGAGGTCTCAAGAGCATAGACCTGTCTGTTTCTCATCTCCATGTCTTTATGTACATCGTCAATACTGACACCGCAGATACTGTCATGAGGATGATTCTGCAATAGCCGCTTCCATGCCAGCATAATATGAGAGCTCTCATAATCATCACCTAGCATCCATGCAAGGACTGATAATGGTTCCACCTTCTTTTCAAGTAATCTCTCTAATCGGTCATTTTGCGTCTTCAGGTACATACGTGTGGACATGACTCCAGGAAAGACCGAGATGAATCGACCGTTATAAAGAGGGCCTTTTACTACTTGGAGATCGGGTTCTTCCTGCTGTATAGCTTTGATGTAGCTGTCAGGATCATCCTGAATGGTTGAGAAGTCAGATCCATCAAGTTCTCCACTTTGAATATACGGCTGAATGTCATCGGGAATCATCTCTTGATCATAACCATTCATCAGGAGAAGGTGAGAAGAAGTAGTGAAGGGCTTCAACTTCTCGACTTCTGTTACCATACGATCTTTCATCATATCGCTATACTCTGCGAGACGCATGACGTTCCTGTAGCTGTTCAGAAGATAGACAGAGAACAATGAGGTACCGTCAGGGGACTCCCACAAAAATTCTGAAGTTACTCTTTCAGGATCCATGGCAACACCTCTCCAGACATAGAGACCGGTAATTCCGCATTGTTCATGAATCTGAGCTGTCTGAGATATCTGTCCGAAATTATCGAGAAGCCAGCCGGATCTCATGCTGCCTCCTAACGCAGAGGCCATGGTCGTCCCTATGAGGATATTCCGCACAAGTGATTCATCGCTGGTGAGCTGCCAATCCGGCTGCAGATAGTATGGTCCGATAGACAGGGCCTTTCTCTCCACATGCTGCTTGATCGTTCGTTTTGCAGCTGTCACGGATATACCTTTCTTTGAGAGCTCCTCAAAGTAGTCATCGATCATTGAAAGCTGCCCGTCAAGTACGAATTTGTAGTCAGGTTCCTTATCGAGCATGGCAAACAGTCCGTCAAAGAATGGTATGAGCCATTCGTTGGTATATGTGCTGTTGAGATACCATTCTCGATCCCAATGGGTATGCGATATAATATGGGCTGTATAATGCTGTGTCATGTATGATGCTCCTTGACGGTCCTGTCTGAAGGACCTTTTCAATATATGAGAAAAGAGAGCTGTAAAAAACCCTCTTAGTCATCACTCTTTTACCCCGCCGTCTGATAAGCCGGATATCATGTTCTTGGAGAGCAGAAAGAAGAATAAGACAATAGGAGTGAGTGTCAATGTCGATGCCGCCATGATCCGGCCCCAAATACTGTTTTTTGAATAGAACAGTGCCTGTATTGCGACAGAGAGAGTTCTGAGATCATTAAAGGGTTTTAGGAATACTGATGCGTAAAGGTACTCATTCCAACCAATGATGAAACAATAAATGAATACTGTTATGAGTACTGGACGAGAGAGCGGGACAATGATCTTTAAGATTATCTGTATTCTTCCGCATCCGTCTATTACGGCAGCCTCCTCGATCGATCTTGGGATGCCTCGGAAATAGTTTCCCAGCATATAGAGTGCTAAGGGAAGGGTCTGCATGATATAGATCAGAATCATATAGAAGAAGACACCAGCGGGAGTGTTCGTTAATCCTAAACTCGTACCCATTTGATAGAGTGGTACCATAAGAACGACACCGCCAAGGAGGTATACAAACAAAGTTCCGCGTCTCATGGCGGTAACGCCTCTAAACTTCAATCGAGCTATTGCATATGCAGAAAATATAGCCAGCGTCATTGAGAACATGGTTGCCGTGATTGATAACGTGAACGAATTAAGCATATATCTCAAGAAAGGGAATGAGTTCTTGTTCTGAAATTTTTCCATCAGAAGAGATCTTTGCGCTTTTGTAAGGTTGGGATTTGCTAATATTGCTTTTATTGCAGTATCCTGGGTCTGATCCATTGGTTCAAAGCCCAGGATCTCTTTATAAGCATCCCAGTGAATACTCTTAGGGATCAATGAGGGGTTTGCCATATCTTGAACATCTTTTACGGAGACTGACAGGATCTGAAGAAAAGGGAAAAGGGAGAAAAGCACTATTCCAATCACTGCAGCATAAAAGAATATACTCGTCAATATATGCTTTTTATTTACTCTTACCATTTGAGAACCTTCTTAATGTAATATATGATACCGATTCCGGCAATGATAAGCTGTATAAAAGAAGCGGCACTTGCCAGACCTTGGTCAATCACTCCAGAGAACGCCTGTTCGTAGATGAATACTGATAAAGTCTTGATCTGCGGTGATAACAGATAGACATCTTCAAATCTGTTAAGATTCCATATAATGCGGAGAAGAATAGTTGTCCCAAGTACGAATTGAATCTCCTTTAAGGTGATATGCCAGAAGCATGTCCAGTTGTTTGCTCCGTCTATTGTAGCTGCTTCATAGAGGGTCTTATCGATGAGCTGAAGGCGAGACAGGATGAGTAGATAGGTAATTGGAAAGTACTTCCAGGTGGTGAATGCGATCAATACCCACATGGCGGAATTCGGGTCACCTATCAGATTCCTATCTGGGCTCATAAGCTGCAGTTGATCGGCAAAGACATAGTTGAATATTCCGTTTACTGGGTCAAATATGAACTGCCAGCCAAACACCATTGAGATCACTGGTGCAAAATAGGGTAGGATAATGATAGTCCTTACTGCAGATCGCAGAGGGAACTCTCTATTCATTAAAAGAGCTGCACCGAGACCCAGGAGCGTGGAACCCGTCACAGACCCTACCAGAAAGAGGAATGTTGTCCAGATTGAGTGATAGTA
>CAYYPJ010000097.1:0-9475 GCA_964473495.1 uncultured Spirochaetales bacterium | reverse complement strand
CCGGTAAAGTCTAGCCAACAGCCGGTACTTAGCCTTGGAGCCGAAGCCGTGAGGTAGGTTCAAGCGTAGGTTGAGAAAGTTGTAGATGGTAATCTGCTAGCCCTGGTATGAAACTTCTCAGGGGGGCTGCTGTCAAATTGTGAGTTTTATTGTATTCTATGCTATTGACCACTGTACGTGCCATATGGTATAAGTTATCCTGCATAAATTAAGATGAAAAGGATGTGATTTTCATGTACGCATTGGTAGAGATCCAAGGGAAACAGTATAAAGCGCAAGAAGGCGCGATGCTGAAAGTAGATAAGATTAATAAAGAAGCTGGTGAGAGTGTAGAATTTGATTCAGTTCTCATGATAGCTGACGGCGATACGATAAAAGTCGGGCAGCCGTATGTCAAAGATGCAAAAGTAACAGCTGTTCTTGATGAGCAGGTAAAAGGCAAGAAAGTCTTAGTTTACAAGTTCAAGAGAAGAAAAGGATATAGAAAGAAACAAGGGCACAGACAGCAGTATACTCAGTTGCTCATTAAAGAGATAAAAGCATAATAGGAGATATTCAGCATGGCTCATAAGAAAGGTGGCGGTAGTACAAGAAACGGAAGAGATTCCGAATCAAAACGACTTGGTGTAAAACGTTATGGCGGACAAACAGTTAAGGCCGGAGAGATCCTTATTCGTCAGAGAGGTACAAAAGTACACGCTGGCGACAATGTTGGTAGAGGGAAAGATGATACTCTTTTTGCAATAGAATGCGGTATCGTCACATTCTATAAGAGAATGAACCGACAGTATGTTTCTATCAAAGAAGCGTAATGTTATATTTGTCACATCCAGAACACCAATAAACGAATAAACATATGTTTGGATTTTCAGACGAAACGTATATAGACATTGCCTCCGGGAACGGAGGCAATGGTTGTGTCTCATTTAGAAGGGAAAAGTATATCCCAAGGGGTGGACCAGACGGTGGAGACGGAGGTCGCGGCGGCGATCTGATCTTTGTTGTCGATAAGAACTTGCGAACACTAGCTAATCTTAAATCTCGTCGAGTGTATCGAGCTCAGCATGGGCAACCCGGGAAGGGTGCTCGAAAACATGGGCGTGATGGTGACGATGTCGAGGTTAGAGTACCAGCAGGGACGATCATACGTGATTCGCAAAGTGAAGAGATACTCAAGGATATGAAAGGCGCGGGACGTTATACCTTTTTTGAGGGAGGAAAGGGCGGCAAGGGTAACTGGCACTACCGTTCTTCGAAGCGTCAGGCTCCGCGATACGCTCAACCTGGTATACCGGGCAAAGAGGTTCGGGTGCATATTGAGTTACGTATCATTGCCGATATCGGCTTTGTCGGATTCCCGAATGCGGGCAAATCTTCACTGCTCAATCATTTGACAAATGCCCATTCAAAGGTAGCAGGATACCCGTTTACGACGAAGATCCCCCATTTGGGAGTATGTCGATACGGTGAGAATGATATGATACTAGCAGATATTCCCGGTATTATAGAAGGAGCATCCCATGGAGCCGGACTTGGATATAAGTTCCTTCGCCATATATCACGAACGACAGGATTAGCCTATCTGATAGATATGAGTGATGAGCGTTACCTCAGTGCATATGAGACTCTTCGAGGTGAACTACGTGCATATACTCCTGATCTGATAAAGAAGCCGAATGTTGTCATTGCGACAAAGATGGATATCGAAGGGACTGAAGAACATGCAGAAGAGCTGCAGAAGAAGTACCCCGAGATGGATATCCTGCGATTATCAGTCTTTACCGATACTGGTATTGATTCAGTCAGGCAGGCTTTTATCAAAATAGTCTCAAGCAAAAGCGTATGAAGACAGCACTCATCGGAGGATCATTCAATCCTCCCCATTATGGTCATAGCCACCTCATCGATCTGATAAGGGATCATAGTGATTATACACGTGTTATCCTCGTTCCTCTTCATACACCAAATCATAAACCTGTAGATTCGATTATTGCACCATATCATAGAGTCGAGATGGTACGACGGCTCATTTCTACCTGTGATTTTCCCTGTATCCTCGATACATGTGAGATCGAACGTGGCGGGATATCATATACCTATGATACAATCCTAGATATAGAGAAGCGATACGAGGATGTCGGGGAACCTATCGGCGTTGTCATTGGAGATGACCTCCTTGACGGGTTATCAGCCTGGTACAGAGTTGATGATCTGAAAAGAATGGTCAGATTCATCGTCATCTGTCGTGAAGAAGTGGTATCTGCCGCACGCCAAAAGCTTGTCAGACTCACACGTGAAGGATTTTCCATTGCGTTGATAGAGGGTACCCGTGTCGATATTTCGTCGAGTGATATCCGTAATCGGATCGGACAAGGCCTGGATATATCCGAACTGCTGCCGAAGGAGGTAGCCTCATATATTGAAGAGCATGGATTATATAGCGAAGATTAAAGAGAAGATACGAACACAGGAGACAGAAGAGCGGTACAACCACACTCTGCAGACCAAAGAAGTCTGTCTGATGCTTGCAGAGCGTTTCTCTGTTGATTCAACGTGTGTCACAGTTGCAGCTCTCTGGCATGATATAGCACGCAGCTGGTCTGATGCGGAGTTACTTAGCTATACAAAAGAACATCATTTAGAAGCATTGGAACATGAATTAGCGGTGCCTATGCTGCTTCATGGTCTTGTTGGTGCTCACTTGTTTGTTTCTTATCCGTTACAGGGTCCCTTTACCGAGGAACAGAAACGAGCGATCTGGTTGGCAATACGATGGCATACGACCGGTCAATCTGATATGGGGGTTGTCGGATATGTCTTGTTTATCGCTGATTATATAGAACCGGGAAGAAAACACCTAACAGATGATGATCGTAATCAGATAGTAAGTCTCACGACGCTGGAAGATATGATCATGCATATATTGGATATGCAGTTCATGCATTTTGAGAAAAAGGGTATATCATGTGAAGGGCCTGCCAAATTGTTATATCGCAGGCTCAATGGTAGGTAGGGGGATGAAACACTGTATTGCGGTTATAGGGACAAGTCTCATTCTTGTACTTATGGTTTCCTCCTGCCGTCTGCCGTTCACCAGGGATATTATGGCAACTATGTGTGTAGTGAACGATGAACGGGTGGAACAGTTAGGCTATGAATTTCATCTCCTTCTCTATAGTAAAATAACAGGGAAGAGTGCTATCTTGATGATGCCGGGAGATTTACTAGTGGGGGATGGGGATACAACGGTTTCTGCATTGGCAGGAACACATGAGTCCCGAGAGATCAAGAGCTCGGTTGAGAAGCTCCTTGATATTGATGTGGATTATGTAGTCTTTGCTGATACGACAGCAGCACAAGCATTGTTCACAATCCTTGACAGTCTTGAGGCATTTGACCTGGAGGACGAAAACAGGTATGGTGAGATCTATGATTCCCGTTGGCGTTCACTCTATAAGAATGCGCGGCTATTCAAAGGTGAACAGGTGTTTGGCAAGATACTGGATGTAACAGGCAAACAGATGCCGGCAAATAGAGTACGGCAGTTGCTTGGGGCAATGGCGAGTGATGACGCTCAGCCTTATCTTATTCCATATCCTACTGATATGTATCATCATCCGTTGTATGAGGGAGCCTATGGGAAAGAGCTGATAGTTGATATCGTACGTAGGTTGGAAGAGCCTTAGAGAAATAGAAATAGAAAGTATATTTTTTTTGCGTAGTAAGGAACGTACAATAAGGAGAAAAGATTATCCATGCTGGATGACGAAACTGGAAATCAGGTGAGACGGTTAGCGAAATGTGTGAAAGAGCATAATGGACAAGATGTTGTCTGTATCGATGTATCAGAAGTGTGTAGTTGGACAAGTTGTTTTATTCTTGTGACTGCAACAAGTATGGGACACATGCGGGGGCTGATGCGAGAGCTGCGTTCTGCACTGAGCGAGATGCAGCTTGATATCAATCAAAAACATAAAAAGATCTCAGAAGGCGGATGGGAATTGGTGGATTGCGGTGATATTGTCATTCACATAATGTCTGAAGAGATGCGCTCCTTCTATGAGCTTGAGAAACTCTGGTATACAGGGAAACCCATAGACCTTGCCACGACATAAAAGAGATGGAACGAGGCTGTACTACTGCAGTCTCGTCATCCCTCTAATCTTTAAGGTCAAATAAATCATCTGTTTCGTAGATACTTGACTCTTCCGGCTCATCTCTTTTTTCAATGTAGAAGCCTTCTTCGTTTAAGTAATCCTCGTCATACTCATCGGAGATGTTATCTTCGTATGAATCATCAAGGAGATCCTCATCAAGGAAACTCTCATCTATAAGAGGTCGTTGTCCTGATTCATAGTCTTCATTATCAAGAAAATCTTCATCCAACGATTCTTCTGCATCAAAATCTTCTATCAATAAATATAGCCCTCCTGTAGAAAGATCTACAATTAACCATAACTACTAGAGAGGCACATTGTCAATATTGAACAGTCAAAAAGATTTGACTCTTTGAAATTAACCAAGTAGACTCATAGTCCACAAAAGAGGGCTTATGAGAAACAGACTGCAGATTGATGCACCGGCAAAGATCAATATACACTTGGATATCCTGGGACTCCGCTCGGATGGGTTCCATGATCTTTCCTCACTATTTCAACTCATATCATTACATGACACCCTCGAAGTCACCATAAGACAAAGCATAACTTTCTCATGCTCGCTGACTTGTGCTGTGAATGTACCGTTTGAGAGGAATACTCTGTATCGAGCGGCAAAGTACTTTTTTCTAGCGGTCGGGAAAACAGCTGAGGTCCATGTCACCTGCAGAAAGAGGATTCCTCTACAAGCAGGGCTGGGAGGCGGATCAAGTGATGCTGCAGCACTTCTTGCCGCGCTCAACAGATTCTATGATGAACCTCTTAGTAGTGAGGAGCTGATGCAGGTGGGTAAGAATATCGGAAGTGATGTACCTTTCTTTATTGATGCTGCAGCTGCGTTGGTGAAGGGGAAAGGAGATATAGTTCGACCGATTGAACCAAGAGACGATCTTTCAGGGATTCTTATCGTCCCTGATTTCGGTATTGCCACACCCGATGCCTATGAAAGATTGGATCTATACAGAAAAGTGAATTGTGTTGATTATTCCGATGCTATGAGCGATGAATCTATGACCCAGATGTATTACACCCCGGTAAAGTCATGGACTTTCGATAATGCGTTCATTCCTATTCTTTATGATACTTATCCAGAGTATATGCGCATCAAAACAGCTCTGTATGCATCTGGAGCTGGATTTGTTACGATATCCGGGAGTGGGTCTTCCATGATTGGTATCTTTGAAGACAGGGAAATTGACCTGCAGGCTCTGATAGCTGAATCTAGCCTTCAGAGTATAAAAGTAATCCCAATAAAAATGCTTGCTGTTCAGCCAAAAGCAGTTTACAATTAAATGTAATATAGTTTTCTTTGTTATAAAGAGTTGTAAGACAACAGCATGGGAGGATACATGGAAATTACTGACATCCGAGTTCGTAGGGTTTTAACAGAGGGCAAGTTAAGGGCTTACGTCACAGTGACCTTTGACAACGTTTTTGTCGTCCATAATGTAAAAGTAATTGAAGGTAAGAATGGTGCTTTTATTGCTATGCCGAGCAGGAAAACTAAAAGCGGTGAATATAAGGATGTGGCTCATCCGATAAGTTCCGATTTTCGAGGGCTCCTTCAGGAGAAGATACTTGATGAGTATAAGAATACTCCAGAAGAACATCAAGTTAAGAAAGAGTAGTAACTTCTCGAAGATTTCATCGATTGATAGCTAGACATATTTTAAAAAAACGTATAATCTTCCAAACGTTATAAATCACTTAGATAGTAGTAAAGAGGGTAATCTTTTGCCCTCTTTCCAATTGGGGCGTCGTCAAGCGGTAAGACACCGGTTTTTGGTGCCGGTATTCGTAGGTTCGAATCCTGCCGCCCCAGTATATTTGATCAGAAGGAGCTTCATATGAATGAAAAGGTCATTAAAGGATATAAACGAGAGGTGTTCGGTACCAGCGAATCTCGAAGGATCCGACGGGAGGGAAAGATACCTGCAGTGGTCTATGGAAAGGCTGAACCCCTTCATATATCAGTTGATGCAAAAGAATTCACTACCAAAATTGGTTCTTTGAGCGAGAGTGTGCTTATTACCATCAAGATTGGGAGAAAATCACACACCGTGCTGATTAAGGATTACCAGATAGACTTTTTGTCTGATGATCTGCTTCACCTTGACTTCTATGAGATCGCCAAGGGTGAGATTCTGCGTACACATGTTCCAGTAGTGCTTGAAGGCAGTCCAAAGGGAGTGCTTGAAGGTGGTCTACTTGAACAGCTTCTGCATGAACTTGAGATTGAGTGTCTGCCAAAGGATATTCCTGAGTCAATCGTTGTATCAGTTGGAGAACTTGAATTGAATGAGAGTATTCATGTCAGAGGTCTCACGATTCCCCATGGTGTCAAAATCCTTACTAATGAAGATCGAACAGTAGTTACTGTTGTTCCTAAGAAGGCTGAAGAAGTTGAAGAGGAAGTTGAAGAGGAAGAGGCAGAAGTCGAAGAAGAGGTCGAAGGAGAGTAGTCCTGGCTTTAGTGATAGGGTTGGGGAATCCCGGTAGCACTTATGAGCATACGCGCCATAACGTTGGTTTTCGTACTGTGGATTCCTTGATAAAAACACTTGATATTACCACTCGAAAACGATTGTTCAGACCATATATTTATGGTACATACAGGGGCTGTGATGATATAGAGAACTATATTGTCAAGTCCCTTACGTTTATGAACAACTCAGGGTGCATCTTAGAATCTCTTTTTTCATTATCTCATCAAAGACCCTCTGATATTATCCTTTTGTGTGATAACATGGATTTACCTCCTGGTGAAATTCGTATAAAGAGAAAAGGCTCAAATGCAGGACATAATGGGATCAGATCGATTATGGAATATGCAGGTACCGGTGAGTTCACCCGTATCTATATTGGTGTCGGCCATCCGACTGCTGGTATCTCCGTGATAGACCACGTACTGGGGATTCCATCAGAGAATGAGATGAATAGGATAGAAACGGCAATCGGTCTTGCAGCCGATTGTGTGGTGCGAATGCTTCAGGGTGAGAGTCTCACAAGGGTAATGAATGAGTATACGAGAGGGATCGATCTATAAACGAGCATACCCGACGATTTCACGTCTGCTTGATGCATATGAGTCCTGGCTTATAGCATTTTCAGGCGGACCTGATTCGGTCTGCCTCCTTGACATCCTTACACGGTACTGCAATGCAGGTAAAAAGCATCGAATTGGTCTTGCATATGTGAATCATGCTTTACGTGATCCACAAGAGCTTACAGAGGAAGAGGTCTTTATTCATCAGTGTGCAAAGCGCTATGCATGTGAAGAGTTCATACTTACATGTGATCCTGATGAGATCACAGATCTGTCAAAAGAACGTGGAAAAGGTCTCGAAGAGGCCGCACGTGTGGTGAGATACCAGAAACTTGAGGCCTGCCGACTTGCCAATGACTATTCCTGCATCATCACTGCACACAATCAAGATGATATCTATGAGACGCTGATCATGCGTTTCTTTAGGGGCGCAGGGGTTTCCGGGCTTTGTGGGATTGCGGAAAAGAATGATACCCTCATACGACCGATGCTGGATATATCGAAAGAAGATGTTTTGACCTATATCTCAGAGAAGGGCCTTTCTTACTCATTGGATACGACAAATCTTCAGGATGACTATGAACGAAACAGCATACGACAGCGTGTGATACCGCTTATTCATAAGCTCTATCCAGGGTATAGAAAGGCTTTGACGCACATGATGATTAAAATGCGGTATTCCCAGGAGTATCTTGATCATAGTATGCAAATACCCCCGGCTAGTATGAGAAAAGAGTATGATGGTTTTTCTCTTAGTGCGGTAGATTTTAATGCGATGATGCCGTATGCACGGCTCCAAAGCATCTATTATATATGGGAGAGGGTTGCTGAGAAGGGGACCGTTTTGCCCTTCTCTGTGGTACAAGAGATGGTGGAAACTGGAATCGGGGCTGCTGTTGAGACAAAAACAAAGTTTATATATGATGGTGTTCTCTGTTATGTTTCGAAAGAGCATGTTTTCTGGAAAAGAGAGGTTGTCCCAAATGCTAAAAATAAGTATCTTAAAGTAGTTGATAGAGATGTCATCAACCTGTTTTCAGGGTATGATCTGACTCGATCAGAGGTGGGTACTGTTGATCCTGAAGCAATATGTATACGTAAAGAGCATATACATGGTACTATGGTCGTCCGATCATATATTGAGGGTGACGAGATAGTGCTGCGTAACGGGACAAAGAAGATTCTGAGATTATTCAATGATTGGAAGGTTCCAAGAGAAGAACGATGGATGATCCCTGTGATTGCCGATACAGATGGGATAATAGGTGTATTGGGAAGAGCCTTTGGGTATAATGATCGTATTGCTCTACAGTCTGTAATAGATATACAAGATAAGTCTGGTATACTTTTGTGGGC
The DNA here is from genome assembly GCA_964473495.1 of uncultured Spirochaetales bacterium. Classification (GTDB taxonomy): domain Bacteria; phylum Spirochaetota; class Spirochaetia; order CAKZLE01; family CAKZLE01; genus JAIPFY01. The sequence continues at coordinate 916 of CAYYPJ010000097.1, read as the reverse complement.
GTTAAAAATTGTATCGGTAGGAGAATCAGTTGAGTTTGAATAATGATAATAATAATGATAATAATGGAAAAAACCCTAATAATCACAAAGGCGATGGACCGAAATTTGATTTCGGGAAAAATAGGTTTGCATTGATCTTCCTCTTTTTTCTTGTTCTGATGTTCGGGATAATGATCTTCACAAATACGAATACTGCTTCTCAGGAAGTCCCGTACTCCACTTTCCTGAACTATGTGGACTCAGGGAATGTCTCATCTGTTGAGATCCTTGATTCAAATGAAGTGCATTTTACTATGAAGAATCAAATGAACGGTATCCCCGTTGTTCTGTATGCTACTCGTATACCGTACTATGATGACCAGCTTATGCCGCTGTTACTTGAAAAAGGAATCAGTGTGACTGGTGCAGTCAAAGGGATCTCCGCTTTACAGATCTTTATTCAGATCATCCCATGGATCATATTCGTCGTCTTCTTTTGGATGATCTATAAACAGACTCAGGGAGGCGGAAACAAAGCCTTCAGTTTCGGGAAGAGTACGGCTAAACAGTATAAAGAGAGTGATGTCAAGATCACCTTTAAAGATGTTGCAGGGCAGGAAGAAGCAAAATATGAACTGCAGGAAGTTGTGGAGTTCTTGAAGAATCCGAAGAAGTTCTCAGAACTTGGGGCAACGATCCCGAAGGGAGTACTTCTTGTTGGTCTACCCGGGACTGGTAAGACTCTCCTTGCAAAAGCAGTGGCCGGTGAAGCCGGTGTCACGTTCTTTCACATGTCGGGCTCTGATTTTGTTGAGATGTTTGTCGGTGTCGGAGCAAGCAGAGTGCGTGATCTTTTTGAACAGGGACGTAAGAATTCACCATGTATTATTTTTATTGATGAGCTGGATGCTGTTGGTCGTACGCGTGGTGGCGGCTA